>NZ_BAAHCA010001091.1:0-1471 GCF_054776295.1 Streptomyces sparsus | reverse complement strand
CGCCCGCAGTTGCCGCCGGGTGGCGTAGCCGTCCGGGGCGAGCCGCCACCGGTAGGTGGGTATCAGCGAGTGCGTCACGGCTCCTCGCCCCCGTCCAGCACTTCGAGCAGCATGCCGGTCAGGGCTTCCAACTGGCCGATGTGCCGGCACAGCTCGTTCGCGGGCAGGTGGCCGACCTCGACGGCCCGCAGCCGTGCCAGCTCGGCACGAATCCAGCTCACCCGCCGCGCAGGCCACCCGGTCAGCTCACGAGGGCTCATGCCGGTGCCCCCTTCTTGACGACCTCACGCCGCAGCGCTGCGGCGTCGCGGCGGGACAGGTGCAGGTCCTCTCGCAGGCGGTCGATGGTGACCGGGCGACCGGTTTCCTTGACCACCTGCCGGTTCAAGCGCCGTGCCGCCTGCCGCAGCTCGGCGGCGGTCATGTCGGTGGTCACCTGGGTTACCGCCTCGGTGACCACCTGACGCGGCTTCACAGCGGCCACCGCAGCGGTCGCCTTCGGCCGCTCCAAGTCGGCCCACAGCGGCGCCCCCAACGGCAGCGACGTGACCGGCGGTATGACCGGCCGGGCGGGCGGTTCCGGTACCCGCTCGACGGTCACCACAGCGGGCACCGCGACGCGGGCGAGCGCGTCGTGTACCTGGCGCATGAGAGCGGCGAACGCCAGCAGTGCGGCCACCGGCGGAACCGCCGCCACGATGTACTCCAGCGGCTCACCCCCGGCACCCACCCCTGCGACGTTGAGCGCGATGGAGCCGAGCGACCCGGTACCGGCGAGCAGGTAGGCGAACCAGTCGAACTTCCCGCGCAGCGCGGCCCGCAGGATCAGCAGTTCACCGGCCACGATGAACAGGTCGACGGTGGCCGGCCACACCCACGCACGGGCGGGTGAGTGACCGAGACCGTTGCCGGCGGCGACGTCGTGCAGGTGCTCGTAGGAGAGCCAGAACGCGGCGGCCGTCAGTGCCACCGTCACCAACGTGGCACCGGCCGCGAGTGCGGCTTGAGGAGTGAGGGACAACCGTTTCATGATGTGCCTCGCCTTCCGGCCCGGCGGCCGTTGCTGGTCCGGTGGGAAGGCGTGGGGCCGTCAGCCACGAGCCAGCCGCCCCCGCCGCGCTTGGCGACGTACATGGCCTCATCCGCCCGCCGCAGCGACAAGGACAGGTCAGCGGTTGGGAGTTCGGCAGTCAGGCAGGCTCCGAGGGAAGCGCCCAGACCCAGGGTGTGGCCCCGGTAGTTCAGCGGCGCGCACAGGCAGTCGTGCAAGCCGCGCAGCAGCCACGGCACCGCGTAGTCGTGCGGCGCGGGGACAACGGCGGCGAACTCATCCCCGCCCAACCGCGCGGCGACCCCGCCCCGCCCGTCGTCCTCCAGCGCCTCAGTCAGCGCACCGGCAGCGGCGGTCAGGGCGTGGTCGCCGGCGGCGTGACCGAAGGTGTCGTTCACGGCCTTGAAGCCGTCCAGGTCG
>NZ_BAAHCA010001090.1:0-1475 GCF_054776295.1 Streptomyces sparsus | reverse complement strand
CCAGCACGCCGAGCGGGTGGACTTCCACCGCTGGCTCGCCTGGCTGACCGACGCCCAGCTCGCGGAGGCCCAGCGCACCGCCCGGGAGGCGGGCATGCCGCTGGGCCTGGTCCACGACCTGGCGCTGGGCGTGCACCCGTCCGGGTCCGACGCCTGGGCGCTCCAGGACGCGCTGGCCGCCGGCATGTCCATCGGCGCCCCACCGGACGCGTTCAACGCCGCCGGCCAGGACTGGGGGCTGCCGCCCTGGCGGCCGGACGCGCTCGCCCAGTCCGGCTACCGGCCGTACCGGGAGCTGCTGCGCGGACTGCTGCGGCACACCGGTGCCCTGCGCATCGACCACGTCATGGGGCAGTTCCGGCAGTGGTGGGTGCCCGAGGGCCGCCCGCCCACCGAAGGCACGTACGTCCGCTACGACGCGGACGCCATGCTGGGCTCGCTCGCCCTGGAGGCGTGCCGGGCGGGCACACCGGTGATCGGCGAGGACCTCGGCACGGTCGAACCCGGGGTGCGGGAGGAACTCGCCGACCGCGGCGTGCTGGGCACCTCCGTGCTGTGGTTCGAACGGGACTACGGCACGGCGGAGGCGCCCGGCAGCGGGGCGCCGCTGGCCCCCCGGCAGTGGCGGGAGGGCTGCCTGGCCACCGCCACCACCCACGACCTGCCCAGCACCGCAGCCCGCATCAGCGGCGACCACGTCGAGCTGCGCGACCGCCTCGGCCTGCTGGACGGCGACGTGGACGCCGAGCGGGCCGCCGACGCCGCCGAGACGGCCGAATGGCTCACGCTGCTGCGCCGGGAGGGGCTGCTGCCGGAGGGCCCGCGGGACGAGGAGGCCGAGATCCGCGCCGTCTACGGGTTCCTGACCCGCACCCCGGCCCGCATGATCGGCGTCTGGCTGCCGGACGGCACCGGGGACCGCAGACCGCAGAACGTGCCGGGCACCTGGCGCGAGTACCCCAACTGGCGGCTGCCCGTCGCCGACGGTTCCGGGCGTCCGGTGAGCCTGGAACAGCTGGCCGCGGCACCGCGCCTGGCGGCGCTGCTGGCCGCGGTCCGCGAGGGTCTGCGCGGCGGTCAAGGCGACCCCGGGCGCGCGGACCCGGAGGGCGTTCGCTAATTTGGTTCCGTGGTCAAGAAGAACGCAGTGCGAGCCGGAGTCATCACCGTCGGTACGGTCATGACGCTGATGATGTCGTCCCCCGCCTTCGCCCTCATCCGTGACGACGGCGACGACCCGGGCCCCGGCCTGAGCGCCGTCCAGACGCTGGGCCTCTACGTGATCGCCCCGTTGGCCCTGTTCGCGGTCATCGCGGGGCTGGTCATGGTCGGCGACAAGTCGAACAAGACGAACGGCTGACCCGCCGGCCGGCTTCACCGCCGGTCCCGAGCGGGTGAGCCGAAGGCGCCCCCGAACACCGCGCCGGGGGCGCCTTCGCCATGCCCGCACGCCGTGAGCCGCCCGCACGCCGGAG
>NZ_BAAHCA010001089.1:0-1475 GCF_054776295.1 Streptomyces sparsus | reverse complement strand
GGGGTCCCGGAAGCGGTCACCGTCTCCGAGGCGGCCTGAGCCACCCGGCCTCCGTCGCGCGGCCTCCGGTCGCGCCGGGGCCTGCGCCGCCGGTCGGCCCGGGGCGTCAGCTGCTCGGCTGCTCGATCAGCTGGGCGATGTACAGCGACTCGCCGAGCTTCTCCACCAGTTCGAGCTGGGTGTCCAGGTAGTCGATGTGGTGCTCCTCGTCGGCCAGGATCTCCTCGAAGATGTTCGCCGAGGTGATGTCGTTCTTCGCCCGCATCACCTCGATGCCCCGCTTGAGCCGGTCGATGGCCTCCACCTCGATCATGCGGTCGGCCTCGAACATCTCGGTGACCGTCTGGCCGACCCGGACGTGGAACAGCCGCTGGTAGTTCGGCAGCCCGTCCAGGAAGAGGATGCGGTCGGTCAGCACCTCGGCGTGCTTCATCTCGTCGAACGACTCGGAGCGGGTGTACTTCGCGAGCTTCGTCCAGCCGAAGTTCTCCTGCATCTTCGCGTGCAGGAAGTACTGGTTGATCGCGGTCAGCTCGGCGGTCAGCTGCTCGTTGAGGAATTCGAGAACCTCGGGATCGCCCTGCATCGCGGCGGTCTCCTTCCAAGCGGTTCGGGCAGCTCATGTGCCCGACGGTGAACGTGGGGTAGTGCGCCAAATCCTTGCACTCCCCCGGCGATCACGTCCAGTAAGTGCAGGCTTACCGAAATTGCCCTGATTCCCGGCGCGTCCGGGCGGCCTCCCGGCGGCCGGTCGGGAGCACCCGTACCGGTCTGTCACCATGGACGTATGGGTCAGCCGGGAAGCCGCGAAGGGGAGCAGGACGTTCTTCCGCCAGGACAGCGACCCCAGCGGGGCTGGCCGGTCACCCACTACGGTCCGGTACCCAAGTTCAAGCCCGACCGCTGGGAGTTCCGGGTCTTCGGCGCGACCGCGGACGGCGACAAGCACTGCTGGAACCACGAGCAGTTCAGCGCGCTGCCGTACGAGACGGTCACCGCCGACCTGCACTGCGTGACCAAGTTCAGCATGCGCGGTGTGGAGTGGGGCGGCGTGCCGGCCCGAACCGTGCTGGAGCTGGCGCCGCCGGCGCCCGAGGCGACGCACGTCATGGTCTGGGCCGAGTACGGTTTCAGCTCGAACCTGCGGCTGGCCGACTTCGACCGCCCGGACGCGCTCTTCGCCACCCACCGGTCGGGTGAGCTGCTCACCGCCGAGCACGGGTTCCCGGTGCGCCTGGTGGTGCCGCACCTGTACGCCTGGAAGGGCCCCAAATGGGTCCGGGGCGTGGAGTACATGACCGCCGACCGGCGGGGCTTCTGGGAGGAGCGCGGCTACCACAACGTCGGTGACCCCTGGCAGGAGCAGCGCTACTCCTACCAGGAGGAGCCCGGCCAGGGCCCGGAGCTCTGACCTCCTAGCCGGGACACCCCAGCCGGTCCCGGCCCGGGCGCCCGTCCGGCCGCGCGCCCGTGTG
>NZ_BAAHCA010001088.1:0-1477 GCF_054776295.1 Streptomyces sparsus | reverse complement strand
GGGAAGGGCGGCCGCACCGGCGGTGCGCACGCGGGCGGCGGCTTCACCCGTGAGCTGCGGCAGGCGGTCACCGGCCGGGCGGCGCTGCTGGTGCTGGGCGTGCTCGCCCTGCAACTCGCTTTCATCGCCTCCTACATCGGCGCCTTCCACTCACCGGGTCCGCACCGGGTGCCGATCGCCGTGGTCGCCCCGGAGCAGGCACAGGACCAGTACCGGCAGCGCCTCGACTCGCTGCCGGGCACACCGCTGGACGTGACGACGGTGACCGCGGACGAGTCCGAGGCGGTCGACGCCATCCGGGACCGGACCGTCGACGGCGCGCTGGTGGTCGACCCGTCGGGCGACGCCGACCGGCTGCTGGTGGCGAGCGGCGCCGGCGCCGCTCTGTCCCAGGCGCTGGAACAGGTGTTCCGGGAGGTGCAGGAGAACCAGCAGCGCGGCCTGGAGGTCACCGACGTGGTGCCGGCCGAGGAGGGGGACGGCCGCGGCCTCTCGGCCTTCTACCTGGTGGTCGGCTGGTGCGTCGGCGGTTACCTGTGCGCGGCCATCCTGGCGATGAGCTACGGCGCCCGCCCCGCCGACACCGGCCGGGCGCTGATCAGGCTCGGTGTGCTCGCCGTCTACGCGCTCGCCGCCGGACTGGGCGGCGCGGTCATCGTCGGCCCGGTCCTGGGGGCGCTGCCCGGCAGCGTGCTCGGCCTCAGCGCGCTCGGCGCACTGGTGGTGTTCGCCGTCGCCGCGGCCACGCTGGCACTCCAGGGAGTGGCCGGCGTGGTGGGCATCGGGCTGGCCATCCTGCTGGTCGTCGTGCTCGGCAACCCCAGTGCGGGCGGCGCCTACCCGGGGCCGCTGCTGCCCACCTTCTGGCGCGAGATCGGCCCCGCCTTCCCACCCGGCGCGGGCACCTGGTCGGCCCGCTCGCTGGCCTACTTCGACGGCGCGGCCATCACCGGCCCGCTGCTGGTGCTGGCGGCCTGGGCGGTGGTCGGCACGGTGCTGACCGTGCTGTTCGCGGTGCTGCGGGACCGCCGTACGACGGACGGGCCCGGCAGGGCCCCGGCCCCGGCCGACCGCTGACGCCGGGGGACGTTGCGCCTGCGTCACAGCTGCGGCGTTCACGGCCCGTCGCCCGGTCCGGCACCGCACGATGTGCGGGTGAAGATCGCCGAACTGGTTCTCGACTACGTGGAAGTCCTCGTCTGGCCCCTGGTCGTGGTGTTCCTGGTCTGGCGGTTGCGGACCCAACTCCACGACGCTCTGCTGCGCATGACCCGGGTGGAGACGCCGGCCGGTGCCATCGACTTCGCCGTCGACGCCCGGGAGGCCCGCCGCGAGGCGGAGTCGGTGTCGCGGCTGCCGGACGACCGGTCGGAGGAGCCGCCTCGCTGGTCCCCGCGTCCCACGGGCCCGCCGCCTCCCGCAACCGCCCCCCGGCACCAGCCAACCGGCAGCGACCCCCCGTCCGGCGGTGACGAGC
>NZ_BAAHCA010001087.1:0-1478 GCF_054776295.1 Streptomyces sparsus | reverse complement strand
GCGGCCGTGTCGGGTGCGGGCAGTTCGGGCGCGGGCAGTGAGCCGAGCGGCAGGTCGGGGTCGGTCGCGGCGGCGCCCAGCAGGGTACGCAGCCCGGCGGCGAGGCGCTGCGCGGTGTCCGCGTCGAACAGGTCGGTGCTGTACTCGACATGGCAGCGCAGCCCGTCGGGGGCGCCGTCGGCCGTCCGGTGCTCGACCACGTCGAAGAACAGGTCGAACTTGGCCGTACCCGTGGCGGTGGGGCGCAGCGCGGCGCGGTTGCCGCCGAGCCGCAGCTCCGCCTCGGAGTTGTTCTGCAACGCCAGCATCACCTGGAAGAGCGGATGCCGGCCCGGGACGCGTACCGGGTTGGTCTCCTCCACCAGCAGGTCGAAGGGGAGGTCCTGGTGGTCGAAGGCCGCCAGGTCGAAGTCCCTTACGCGTGCCAGCAGTTCCCGGAAATGCGGGTCACCCGAGGTGTCGGTGCGCAGCACCAGGCTGTTGGCCATGAGGCCCACCAGGTCGTCCAGCGCGTCGTCGCCGCGACCGGCCACCGGCGTGCCGACGGCGATGTCGGTGCCCGCACCGCAGCGAGTGAGCAGTGCGGCGACGGCACTCTGGAGCACCATGAAGAGGCTGGCGCCGCCCTCCTCGGCCAGCCCGAGCAGCGCACGGTGGTGGGCGGCGTCCACCTCGACCGCCAGTCCGCCACCGCTGCGGCCCGCGGCAGACGGCCTGGGCCGGGCGAAGGGCAGCACCGACTCCTCCGGCAGTCCCGCCAGCGCCTGTTTCCAGAAGGAGAGTTGCCGCCCGAACAGGCCGTCCTCCCGGTCGCCGTCCTGGTCACCTGCCTGACCGCCGTCCGGGCCTTCGTCCTCGTCGCCGTCCCGGCCGTCGGGCGCCAGCAGTGCGTGTTGCCACAGCGTGTAGTCGACGTACTGGACCGGCAACTCCGCCCAGCGCGGCGGTCGGCCCGCGTACCGGGCCGCGTACGCGGTGGAGAGGTCGTCGGCGAGCGGGCGCAGCGACCAGCCGTCGACCGCGCTGTGGTGGGCGACCAGGACCAGGGTGCGCGGACCGGCCGGCGGGCCGTAGAGGCCCGCCCAGAGCGGCAGGTCGCGCGTCAGGTCGAAGGGGCGGCGGGAGGCGGCGGCGACGTGCGCGGACACCTCCTGCGGGGGACAGTCGACCACCCGCAGTTCCGGCCGCACGGTCCCCGGCGCCCGGACGTCCTGGCGCGGCACGCCGTCGACCGCGGGCAGCAGGGTACGCAGACTCTCGTGCCGGTCGGTGACGTCCGCCAGTGCCGCCCGCAGCGCCTGCTCGTCGACCTGTTGTTCCAGCGGCACGACCAGCGGAATGTTGTAGGTGGCCGCGGCGGTGTCCAGCTGGTTGAGGAACCAGATGCTGCGCTGGGTGAAGGAGAGCGGCACCGGGTCGGGCCGTTCGGCGCGGACGAGCGCCGGGCGTCGCGGCGCGTCCCCTGCCGTGTCGGGCAG
>NZ_BAAHCA010001086.1:0-1478 GCF_054776295.1 Streptomyces sparsus | reverse complement strand
CACGCGGCGGTCCGGGGAGGCGTCAGCCGGCCGGCACCTCACCCGGTGCCGCCCCGGAGCCCGCGGGGTCGTCGCCGGAGCCGACCACGTGCGCCCGGCCCCACTCGCCGAGCGGGTCAAGTGCGGTGTTGAGCGAGACGCCGAGCGGGGTCAGCCGGTACTCGACCTTCGGCGGCACCTCGTCGTGGACCTCGCGGTGCACGACGCCGTCCGCCTCCAGCTCCCGCAGATGGGCGGTGAGCACCTTCTCGCTCACTCCCGGCAGTTCCCTGCGCAGCTCCCCGAAGCGGTGCGGGGGCTCATGGAGCGCCCAGAGGATGAGCACCTTCCACTTGCCGCCGATCACGTCCATCGCGGCGTCGATCCCGCAGACGAACGAGCCGGGCCGCCGTACCCTCGCCATCCTGCCCTCTCCTGCCTGCTCGCTCACCCCCGGGTAACCACCCACAACACAGTGGGTACTTGATGCCGTCCGGGGCTTCCACCAGCCTAATCGGCATGAACCCCGACCACTCCCCCACCCGCTCGCTCACCGTTCTCGGGCTCGGCGCCATGGGCACCGCGCTCGCCGAGGCCTGGCTGTCCGCCGGGTACGCCGTCACCGTCTGGAACCGCACGCCGGCCCGCGCCGAACCGCTGCTCGCGAAGGGCGCCACGGTCGCCGCGACCGCCGCGGCGGCGGTGGCCGCGAACCAGCTCGTCGTGATCTGCCTGCTCGATCACGCCTCGGTCGACGAGGCACTCGCCGACACCGATCCGGCGGGGCGCGACCTCGTCGACCTGACCACGGCACTCCCGCCCGGGCACGGGACCGGGCCGCCTGGGCGGAGCGGCGCGGTGCCCGCTTCCTGGACGGCGGGATCATGGCCGTGCCGCCGATGATCGGGGACCGGGACGCGGGCGGCTACGTGCTGTACAGCGGTTCCGGTGACCTCTTCACCGCCCACCGGGAAACGCTGGCCGTACCGGCCGGGGCGGTGTACGTCGGCGCGGACCCCGGCCTGGCGGCGTTGCAGGACGTGGCGCTGCTGAGCGCGATGACCGGCATGTTCGCCGGCATCTCCCACGCCTTCGCGCTGCTGCGCGCCTCCGAGGTGCGGCCGACGGACTTCGCACCGCGGCTCTCCGAGTGGCTCACCGCGATGGCCCCCTTCGCGCTCACCGCCGCGGACCAGCTGGACAGCGGTGACTACACGAGGGGTGTGGTGTCCAACCTGGCCATGCAGGTGGCGGGTTCGGCCACGCTGCTCCGCACCGCGCAGGAACAGCAGGTCAGCCCCGAGCTGCTGCTCCCCTACCTGGAGCTGATGGAACGCAGGCTGGCCGACGGGCACGGCGACGAGGACGCCACGGGCGTCGTCGACCTGCTGGCCCCGGCATCCGCGCCCCACCCGGCCTGAACCGCTCCCGCGACCGGGACGAGGGCCACCGCGGCGTCGTCCGCAGCCCCACCGCGGCGTCCGTGGCCGCCCCTCGTC
>NZ_BAAHCA010001085.1:0-1482 GCF_054776295.1 Streptomyces sparsus | reverse complement strand
CAGCGACGGTCCCGGCCGGGCGGAGGAACTCCAGGCCGGCACGGTGGTGCTGGCCGTCCCGCACGACACGGCCGCCCGGCTGCTGCCCGACGGCGCGCTGGACGGGCGGGAGTCGCTGCGGGGCCTCGGCAGCGCCCCGATCCTCAACGTGCACGTGGTCTACGACCGCACCGTGCTGGACCGGCCGCTGCTCGCGGCGCTGGGCAGCCCCGTGCAGTGGATCTTCGACCGCACCCGGGCGTCCGGTCTGGCACGGCTTCCCGGCGCCGGGGACAGCCAGTACCTGGCGCTGTCCCAGTCCGCCGCGCGGCACGAGATCGACCTTCCCGTGGCCGAGCTGCGCGCCCGCTACCTGCCGGAGCTGGAACGGCTGCTGCCCGCCGCCCGCACCGCGACCGTCAGGGACTTCTTCGTCACCCGCGAACGCACCGCCACGTTCG
Organism: Streptomyces sparsus; assembly: GCF_054776295.1. Classification (NCBI taxonomy): domain Bacteria; kingdom Bacillati; phylum Actinomycetota; class Actinomycetes; order Kitasatosporales; family Streptomycetaceae; genus Streptomyces; species Streptomyces sparsus. Next base: position 1,042 of record NZ_BAAHCA010001085.1, on the reverse strand, counting down.
CACCCGCACCCGGAGTCGGTCGGCTGCGGCCGAATTCGGGCACCCGTGCGGCGGGTCTCTATCTCGCGGGCGCGTGGACCGCCACCGGTTGGCCCGCGACCATGGAGGGCGCGGTCCGCAGCGGGTTGTCCGCAGCCCGGCAAGCCCTGGCCCGGCTCGGGCGGACGCACGACGACGATCTCCAGGAGACGGCGTGGGCCTGATCACTGAACGCAGAGGAGACCATGTGAACCCGGTGCAACCGGCAGACGCCGGCATCGACACGGCCGGCGTGACCGCGCTGCTCGATCGCGGACGCACGCTCGCCATGCCGGAGCTGCGCGCTGCGGTAAGCCGCCTCGCAGCGCCGATGGACACCGTCGCCGCCTACCACTTCGGCTGGATCGACGCGGCCGGCCGGCCGGCGGACGGTGACGGCGGCAAGGCGCTGCGTCCGGCGCTCGCGCTGCTGTCCGCGGAGGTCGCGGGCGCCCCCGCCGAGACCGGCATCCCCGGCGCGGTGGCGGTGGAACTGGTGCACAACTTCTCGCTGCTGCACGACGACCTGATGGACGGCGACGAGCAGCGACGGCACCGGGACACCGTGTGGAAGGTGCACGGCCCCGCCCAGGCGATCCTGGTCGGTGACGCGCTCTTCGCACTGGCCAACGAGCTGCTGCTGGAGCTGGGCACGGTGGAGGCCGGCCGCGCCGCGCGCCGGCTCGCGGTGGCCAGCCGCAAGCTCATCGACGGCCAGGCCCAGGACATCTCCTTCGAACACCGGGAGCGGGTCACCGTCGCGGAGTGCCTGGAGATGGAGGGCAACAAGACCGGCGCGCTGCTGGCCTGCGCGGTGTCCGTCGGCGCGGTGCTCGGCGGCGCCGACGACCGGACGGCCGACGCGCTGGAGTCCTACGGCCACCACCTGGGCCTGGCCTTCCAGGCGGTGGACGACCTGCTGGGCATCTGGGGCGACCCGCAGGCCACCGGCAAGCAGACCTGGAGCGACCTGCGGCAGCGCAAGAAGTCGCTGCCGGTCGTCGCCGCGCTCGCAGCCGGCGGG
>NZ_BAAHCA010001084.1:0-1483 GCF_054776295.1 Streptomyces sparsus | reverse complement strand
CGGCACGTCGTGCCGCCCGGTCAGCCGGGGGACGTCGCCGGCTGCGGCTGCGGCTGCGGCTGACCGGACCGGCCGGTTGCCGCACGCAGCCCGAGCACCCCGAACACCGCGCCCAACGTGCCCCACATCAGGGCGTGCGAGAGCAGTGACAGCACCCGGAAGTCCCACAGCAGCGTGGCCGGTACCGGAACCGGGTCGGGATTGCCGGGCAGCAGGAACAGCACCGCGCCGGTGGCGGCCACCGCGGCGGCGACCGTCAGGTGGCGGACCGGCCGGGAGCTGTCCCCGAGGCGGCGGTGCAGCTGCCAGGCCAGCGCCATGCCGAGCACACCGATCACCAGGGCGGCCAGCCACAGGAGTTGGCGTTCGGCGACGGTGCCGCCGTCACCGACGCCCGGAGGAGTGGCCGGATAACGCAGGCCCGGCAGCAGTGACAGGGCCAGGAACGCGGCGCCGGCCATGGCCATCGCACGCGGCCACTCCCGGGAGCCGTCCGGTCCGGACCCGCCGGGCGCCTGCCGGTGGACGAGGGCGTGGGCGAGGGCGAAGAACACCCCGACGGCGAGGCCGACGACCACCGCGGTGACCACCAGCCCGAAGTGCTGCGTGCCGCGCGAGAAGACCTCCCCGACGTCGTGGGCGTGGACGTGTTCCGCCTCGGCGGCGGCCGAGCGTTCCTCCTCCAGTCGGATGGCGCGGTCCATCAGCGGCTCGGCGAGCAGCAGCGCGAACAGGCCGGTGACCAGGCCGGCCGCGCCACCGGCCAGCAGGCCGCGGCGGAGAGTGGGCAGGATGGGGTAGGGACGTGTCGAGTCGTTCATGGTGCGGCCGGGCCCCGATCAGTGGCAGGGGGCGCCGAAGAGGTGCCGTCCGTCGTGGGAGAACTCGTGCAGGTACTCGCCGGTCGCGGCGATGACGTGGCCGTTGTCCATGAAGACCGCGTAGAGCGCGATGAGGGAGAGGACCACCGCCGCGGCCATGATCGTCCAGTCCCGGACGTGGTGCGTCGCGTCGGCGGAGGGCAGTGCCGTGGTACCGGAGTGCAGGGACATCTCGGAGCCTCCTTCTCGGGGTTTCCACGCCCCGATCAGCGCCAGGGCGACGTGCCAGTTCCTGACTCCCCGCGGCTGCGCGGGTCACAGTGGCGGGACCGTCCCGGATTCGCACCGGGTTCCTGAGCACCGTCGCCTCGATATGAACATGTCTGACAGCCGCTCGGGCTGTTGTCCGCAACGCCCGGTAGGCGTCGGACGGAGGGTCCCAGCACGGCGTCGGGCCTGTCAATGTGCCAGGATGGGAATGACCGGTAGGCACCGTATCCAAGGGGGAGTGGATGTACGGCACTGACGCCGGCCGCACGCACCGCACGCACCGCACCGTCCGCGACGCCCTGTTCACCGGCGGCGCCGTGGTGGGCGCGATGGCGGTGCTCGCCGGCTGTTCCTCGTCGGAGCCCGAGGGGGGCAGCGGCGGCAACGGCCCC
>NZ_BAAHCA010001083.1:0-1484 GCF_054776295.1 Streptomyces sparsus | reverse complement strand
GGGGGTGCGGTGCGTCCGGAGCGAGGGCGGCTCAGGCCGGGCCGGTGGGCTCCCGCGCGCACAGCACCCAGATCGAGGCGGCCGCCGGCAGGGCCGCGAAGGCGAGCATCGCGGGCGCATAGCTCCCGGTGAGGTCCCGCCCGATCGACACGGCCAGCGGCCCGAAGGCACTGGCGCCCACGGTGATGGTGTGGGCGCCGCCGCGGATCGCGCCGAGGTGCGCGGTGCCGAAGTACCGGGGGAGGGCGGCGGCCTCCACCGAGCGCAGCACACCGCCGGAACCGCCGAGCAGGAACCCGAAGAGCAGCGCCGTCCAGCCGGGCTCCACGAAGCGCACGCACAGCACCGATGCGGCGAGCACCGCCATGGCGGCGGTCAGCACCGCCCTGGGCGGGACCCGGTCGAGCAGGGCCCCGGCTGCGAAGCCGGCCAGTAGCGCGGCGACGGTCTGCGGAACGAAGTTGGCCGCGGCGGCGACCGGGCTAAGCCCACGCTCACCCAGCAGCGCGATCTGGTGGAAGTTGAGACCGGTGACGAGCATGCTGCTGGCCGCCAGGCATCCGGCGACCGCCCAGAACATGCCGCTGCGCAGCACCTGCCGCAGCGGCCACCCCGTCGCCGACTCGTCCGCGTCGTCCGACGCGGGCGGCTCCCCGTCCACGTGCTGGCCGAGGTCGGCGGGCCGGTCGCGGATGCCCAGCAGGGCTATGGGCACGACCAGGGCCCAGATCAGCAAGCCCTCGACGGCCCAGGCCTGACGCCAGCCGATGTGCGCGATCAGTGCCTCGATCAGGATGGGCGCCAGTGAGATGCCGGCCGCGCCGACGGCACTGGTGACGCCCAGCGCGAGGCCGCGTCGCCGGTCGAACCAGTAGGCGACGGTGGTGGTGGCCACCAGGGTGAGCGCGCCCTGGCCCGCCATGCGCACGCCGACGAAGCCGGCGGTGAGGCCGACGATGCCGGAGACGAGGGACAGCAGGAGCAGGACGGCACCGAAGACGGCACCCACCACGGCCATCACCGCGCGCGGCCCGAAGCGGTCGACGGACCGGCCGATCAGCGGCATCGCGCAGGCGCCCAGCAGCGTGCCGGTGAGATAGGCCGTGGAGATCGCCGTGCGGTCGATGCCGAGGTCGGTGATCAGCGGATCGATGAAGACGGAGATGCCGGCGGTCTGGCCGGGGGCGGTGAGGGCGAGGGCCGCCGCGCTCAGGGCGACGATCCGCCAACCGGAGAAGCGAGCCGCCGCGCCTCGCCCGGTGCTCTGCTGGAGCCCGTCCGCTGGGGTGACGGGGTCTGCCGGCGTACTCAGCGGTTCCTCCTGGTGCGTCGCGACCGGACGGGTCTGTCAGGGCAGAGTGACCCGTCCGGCCGCGGGATGGGAAGACCGCCGGTGCCCGCGCGGGCTGGAGCGCCGCCGGACCCGGGGTCAGTGGCCGGCGGTGAGTTGTCCGGCGAGCTTGTCGTGCATTTCGGCGCTGGGT
>NZ_BAAHCA010001082.1:1143-1485 GCF_054776295.1 Streptomyces sparsus | reverse complement strand
CTCCGCCGCGGCCCAGGCGGCTGCGCAGAACGCGGCCCGGTCCGCGGAGCGCGCGGCCCGGCAGTTCGCGGAGAGCGCCCGGTCCGTCGTCGAGCCGGTCGTGGAGCGCAACCCGCAGGTCTTCGAGCACCTCTCGGCGGCCGGTGCGGAACTGCTCGCCGCCTACCGGACCGCGGTCGCCGGCCACGAGCAGCGCTGGACGCGCGGTGCCTCCTCCTCCTCCTCCTCGGCGAGCGGCCCCGTCTCCCCGGCGAGCGGCACCGACGACGCCCCCGTCGGTACCGGCTCCGGCTCCGATGACGCTCCCGGTGACGGCGAGCGCGACGGTCGTGGGCCCAGAGA
>NZ_BAAHCA010001082.1:0-1133 GCF_054776295.1 Streptomyces sparsus | reverse complement strand
CGGGGACGACGGGCCGACCGGCACCGAGCGGATCGACCTGGACTGAAGGCTCCGCACGGGGCCCACGAGGGGCTCCGGAGCGGCCGAAGGGCCTTCCGGCCTCCGGTACGGTGGTCCCCACAGCGGGGACCGACCGAGTAACTGAGGGACATATGGGACTCACCATTGGCGTCGACATCGGCGGTACGAAGGTGGCTGCCGGCGTGGTCGACGAGGACGGCAACATCCTCAAGACCAGCAGGGTGCCGACCCCCCAGACAGCCGAGGGCGTGATCGACGGCATCGCCAACGCGGTCCGCGAGGCCAGCGCCGAGTACACGGTGGACGCGGTCGGTGTCGGCGCTCCCGGATACGTCGACGACAAGCGCGCCACCGTGCTCTTCACCCCGAACCTCAGCTGGCGCCACGAGCCGCTGAAGGACCGGGTGGAGCAGCGCATCGGGCTGCCCGTGGTCGTCGAGAACGACGCCAACGCCGCCGCCTGGGGCGAGTACCGCTTCGGCGCCGGTCAGGGCCACGGCGACGTCGTGTGCATCACGCTCGGCACCGGCCTCGGCGGCGGCATCATCATCGGCGGCAAGCTGCACCGCGGCCGGTTCGGGGTGGCCGCCGAGTTCGGCCACATCCGCATGGTCCCCGACGGTCTGCTGTGCGGCTGCGGCAACCAGGGCTGCTGGGAGCAGTACGCTTCCGGCAGCGCACTGGTCCGGTACGCCCGGCAGCGCGCCGCCGCCACCCCGGAGAACGCCGGCATCCTGCTCGGTCTCGGGGACGGCACCCCGGAGGGGGTGCAGGGCAAGCACGTCAGCGCCGCCGCCCGGCAGGGCGACCCGGTCGCCATCGACTCCTTCCGCGAGCTGGCCCGTTGGGCGGGCGCCGGTCTCGCCGACCTGGCCTCGCTGTTCGACCCCGGCGCGTTCATCGTCGGCGGCGGCGTCTCCGACGAGGGCGATGTGGTGCTCGACCCGATCCGGAAGTCCTACCGCCGCTGGCTGGTGGGCGGCAACTGGCGCCCGCAGGCGCAGGTGCTGGCCGCCCAGTTGGGCAACAAGGCCGGCATGGTCGGCGCGGCGGACCTCGCCCGCCAGGGCTGACCGGCCGCGCGGACGACGAGCGGCCGGCGCGTACCGGCC
>NZ_BAAHCA010001081.1:0-1487 GCF_054776295.1 Streptomyces sparsus | reverse complement strand
GGGCCGCGTCACCGGCGTGCACCACGAGGGGGACGGCGGCCCTCGGCCCGGCGGGCGGCGCACGGTGGACGCCGACGGGCTTGCGCTGGCGCCCGGCTTCGTCGACATGCACGCCCACAGCGACCTGGCGCTGCTGTCCGACCCGGACCACTCCGCGAAGCTCGCGCAGGGCGTGACGCTGGAGGTCGTCGGCCAGGACGGCATCTCCTACGCGCCCGTGGACGACCGCACGCTGGCCGAGGTGCGGCGGGCCGTCACCGGCTGGAACGGCGACGGCGGCGACGTCACCTTCGACTGGCGGACCGTCGGCGAGTACCTGGACCGCCTGGACCGGGGGATCGCCGTCAACGCCGCGTACCTCGTGCCGCAGGGCACGGTCCGCATGCTGGCCGTGGGCTGGGACGACAGGCCGGCCACCGACGCGGAGCTGGCGCACATGCGGCAACTCGTCGCCGAGGGCCTGGAGCAGGGCGCGGTGGGCCTCTCGTCCGGTCTGACCTACACGCCGGGCATGTACTCCTCCACCGCCGAACTGACCGAGCTGTGCCGGGTGGTGGCCCGCTACGGCGGCTACTACTGCCCGCACCACCGCAGTTACGGCGCGGGTGCGCTGGACGCGTACCGGGAGATGGTCGCGCTGAGCCGGGACGCGGGCTGCGCCCTGCACCTGGCGCACGCCACCATGAACTTCTCGGTGAACGAGGGGCGGGCGCCCGAGCTGCTGCGGGTGCTGGACGACGCGCTGGACGCGGGCGTCGACGTCTCCCTGGACACCTATCCCTATCTGCCGGGCTGCACCACGCTCGCCGCGCTGCTGCCCAGCTGGGCCACCGAGGGCGGCCCGGAGGCGACTCTCGCCCGCCTGCGGGACCCCGGGGTGTGCGCGCGCATCCGGCACGTCATGGAGGTCGAGGGCTCGGACGGCTGCCACGGCGTGCCGACGGACTGGCACACGGTGGAGGTCTCCGGGGTGACACGCCCGGAGCTGGCGGGGGCCGTCGGCCGGCGCCTGGAGAGCTTCGAGCAGGCCCGGCGGCTGCTGCTCGACGACGGGCTCGGCACGACGATCCTCCAGCACGTGGGCGACGAGGAGAACGTGCGCGCGATCATGCGCCACCGGGCGCACACCGGTGGCAGCGACGGCATCCTCCAGGGCGCGAAGCCGCACCCGCGGGCGTACGGCACCTTCCCGCGCTACCTGGGCCACTACGTGCGGGAGCTGGGCGTGCTGTCGCTGGAGGAGTGCGTGGCCCACCTGACGTCCCGCGCGGCGGCCCGGCTGCGGCTGCCCGACCGCGGCCTGGTGCGCGAGGGCTACCGGGCAGACCTGGTGCTGTTCGACCCGCTGACGGTCGCCGCCGGCGCCACCTTCGACGCGCCGAGGACTCCCCCGGTGGGCATTCCGCACGTGCTGGTCGACGGTCGCTTCGCGGTGCGGGACGGCCGCCGCACGGACGTGCTGGCCGGCCGCTCGGTGCGCCGCACCC
>NZ_BAAHCA010001080.1:0-1487 GCF_054776295.1 Streptomyces sparsus | reverse complement strand
CGCGCCGCCCGGCCCTGGCGGCGCGGGCTGCCGCACGGCCGGGCGGGCTCAGGCCAGGTGGTCGCTCACCTCGTCGGTCGCCTCCGCGCCGTACGCCTTGGTGAAGCGCTCCATGAAGTGGCCGCGGCTCAGCTCGTACTCCTGGGTCCCGACCGTCTCGATGACAAGAGTGGCCAGCATGCAGCCGACCTGGGCGGCGCGCTCCAGGCTGACCCCCCAGGCGAGACCGGAGAGGAAACCGGCCCGGAAGGCGTCGCCCACTCCGGTCGGGTCCGTCTTGGTCTCCTCCTGCGGGCAGCCGACCTCGATGACCGGCTCACCTGCCCGCTCGATGCGCACGCCGCGTGCGCCCAGCGTGGTGACCTGGGTGCCGACCTCCCGCAGGATCTGCTCCGGGGACCACCCGGTCTTGCCTGCGATGAGGGCCGTCTCGTACTCGTTGGCGAAGAGGTAGGCGGCGCCCTGGGTGAGGCCCCGGATCTCCTCGCCGTTCATCCGGGCCAACTGCTGCGAGTAGTCGGCGGCGAACGGGATGCCGCGGGTCCGGCACTCCTCGGTGTGCCGCATCATCGCCTCGGGGTCGTCGGCGCCGACGTGGACCAGGTCCAGCGCGCCCACCCGCTCCGCGACGGACTGGAGCTCGATCAGCCGGGCCTCGCTCATCGCACCGGTGTAGAAGGAGCCGATCTGGTTGTGGTCGGCGTCGGTGGTGCAGACGAACCGGGCGGTGTGCAGCATTTCGGAGATGCGCACCGAGGCGGTGTCGACACCGTGCCGGTCCAGCCAGGCGCGGTACTCCGCGAAGTCGGGCCCGGCCGCTCCCACCAGGACGGGGCGGACACCCAGTTGGCCCATGCCGAAGCAGATGTTGGCGCCCACTCCGCCCCGGCGCACGTCGAGCGTGTCCACCAGGAACGAGAGCGAGACGGTGTGCAACTGCTCGGCGACGAACTGGTCGGCGAACCGGCCGGGGAAGGTCATCAGGTGGTCGGTGGCGATGGAACCGGAGACGGCGATACGCACGGCGGGCTGCTCCCGGGAAGGCGGAGGAACGGACGCCTCACGCTACCCGTTCGACTGAAGTTGCCCGAACGCGCGAAACTACCCGAAAGTAGGGCTTACCAGACGGCGGTGAGCTGCGTAGCGTCGCTTCCATGACGAAGAGCGCTCCCTCCACCGCCCACCTCCTCGAGGACCCCGAGTCACTGGCCGAGCTGCGCGGCGACTGCGCGCGGATGGCCGCGCGCTGGACGGCCGGGCACCACTCCGCGGCACGTACCGCACCGGTGCCGTTCTCCCAGCTGCACGGCGTGCGGGTGCCCGACCGCTCCGCGCGCCTGCTGGACGGCATGTCCGACTACGGCGACTGACGGAACCGGGTGTCGGCCCGCTCCGTCCCATCGGCGTCAGGATTCTTGAGCCGAAGGAGCCGCGGTGAAGACCGACGACCCCCACCTGCACGACGCGCCGCCGCCGAGCCGGCGGCG
>NZ_BAAHCA010001079.1:0-1488 GCF_054776295.1 Streptomyces sparsus | reverse complement strand
CGGGGCGTCCGCCGTACCGGCCGTCCCCGGCGGGGGTGGGGCGGGCTGCGGGGACTCGTCGTGCCGGGGCAGCAGCAGCAGGACGGACACCGCGAGCAGCGAGCCGCCCAGCCGCAGTGCGAGCCGCAGCGGCTCCTCCGGCAGCGGTTCCGCGAAGGCGATGGTCCCGGCGGCGACGGTGAACAGGAACGTCACCGTGGTGCACACCGGGACGACCAGCGAGGCCCGGCAGCGCTGGAGAGCGGTCTGCGAGAGCACGAGTCCCGTGGAGCCGGTGACCAGCAGCAGGTAGGGGTAGGGCGAGGTGAGTGCCGCGCCCAGCGTCGCCAGCAGCCCGTCCGGGCTGAGCAGCCCGGCGACGCCCTTGATGGCCAGCGAACTGACACCGTAGAGAAAGCCCACCGCCACCCCGTAGGGCACTCCGGCGGTGGGCAGCCGGTGGCGGCGGCGGGAGCGCCGCTCGGCGGCGACGAAGAGGCCCAGCCCGGTGGCCAGCGCCGGCACGCAGATGGCCAGCATGACGGGGGCGGGCGCGAGCCGGCTGATCGCCTCCTCGCTGCCGCGCAACGAGAACACGATCATGACCAGGGCCATGATGATCGCCACCATGGACTGGCGCTCCCGGCCACTGGGCCGCTCGCCCAGGAACACCGAGGACAGCAGCATCAGCATCACCAGGCCGGTGACGAAGAGGCCCTGGGCGGCGATCAGCGGCAGCGTGCGGTACACGACGAGCTGCGCCACGAAGCCCATGCCCAGGGACAACGCGCCGACGATCCACAGCGGGCTGTGCAGCAGGTGCAGCACCAGCGCCGCGGGCCGGCCGGCGGACAACGGCGGCAGACCCGTCAGCGCCCGCTTCTCCACCACGAAGCCGATGCTGATGAGGAGATTGGCCAACAGCGCCGCTGCCACGCCCCACCACATGGTCAGCCGCCCTCCCGTCGCCGGGCGTGCACGAGCAGGATCGAGGCGAGCGAGGGCGCGTGGCAGGCCAGCCGGTCCAGCGGACGCAGCGGGCGGGGCACGTCGTGGTACGGGGCGCCGCTGATGGCGACGATGTCAAAACCGGCCGCCGGCAGCATCGACCGCAGTGCCCGCGCGGTGTACAGGCGCAGGTGGCCGACCACCTGCGAGCCGGGACGCCCGTGGATGCCGCGCATCGAGACCTCGGAGAACACCGGCTGCACGCCCGCCAGCAGCAGCCCGCGGTTGTACCAGGCCGCCAGGTTGGGCGTGGACAGCAGCAGGTGGCCACCGGGACGCAGCACCCGGCGCAGCTCGTCCAGGGCCGCGTCCGGATCCACCAGGTGCTCGATGACCTCGCTGAACAGCACCGCGTCGGCCGCTCCGGTGGCGATCGGCAGCCCCGGATCGGTCAGCTCGCCGCGTACCGCGGTCAGGTGCGCGGACGCCCGGCGCAGCGCGTCCTGCGACCAGTCGACGCCGACCAGCCGGTGCGCCGACAGCACGTCGGCCGCGGTCGCC
>NZ_BAAHCA010001078.1:0-1490 GCF_054776295.1 Streptomyces sparsus | reverse complement strand
GACCGGGGCACCCGCCGACGCCCTGACACCAGGGGCCGACGGCCCGAGCGCGGCAGTCCCTGCCGCCGGCCGGCCCCCGCAGACGTCCCGGGAACGTGACGAGCGGTGACGTCCACCCGGGAAACGGCCGGCGCCCGGTGAGCCTCTCGCGCTCACCGGGTGCCGGTGTGACCAGCACTCTCCGCTCCGCAACCGTCGGCGCCCCGCGGTGTCGGTATCGGCATCACGGGTACCCGCCGCTTCGCGCCAGCACTGCCGTCTACCAGGAGGGAACCATGGACCTCGGATTCCTCAGTCCGCTCTACGACCGGCCCGGACCGTGGGCATCGGTCTACTTCAGCACCGAGTTCACCGCGGAGGACGGTGCCGCCCGCCATGAACTGCACGCCCGTGCCGCGTCCGACCAGCTCCAGGAGCAAGGCGCGGACGAACGGACCTGCCGGGCGGTGTACGACGCTCTGCTGGCCCTGCCGCCGAGTGGCTCGCCACCCGGCCGGGCGGTGTTCGCCGCCGACGGTGAGGTGGTCCTGGAGGTCCCGCTCGCCGTGGCCCCGAACAGCGAGGGCCCGCACGCCCACTGGGCGCCGCTGCCGCACACCTCCCCACTGCTCGACCTGGCCGACGCCGGTCCGAGCTGCCTGATCGCCCGTATCGACCGCCTGGGCGCCGACTTCGAACTGCACGACGCCGACGGCGTCCGCACCGTGGAGAAGCTCGGGGGTGAGGACTGGCCCATCCGCCGGACCCCCACCACCGACTGGTCGGAGCGGCACTTCCAGAACTCGGTGGAGAACACCTGGGAGCGCAACGCGGGCGCCGTCGCCGAGGGTCTCAAGACCGTCCTGGAACGGGAGCACGCCGACATGATCGTCCTCAGCGGCGAACACCGGCAGTGCCTCTCGGTGAAGGAGCAGCTGCCCCAGGAGCTGCGCGCCATCACGGTCGAGGCCGAGCACGGCACCCGCTCACCCGGCAGCAACGAGGCGGCAGGCGAGCGCCTGCTCGACGACGAGGTCGCCGAGGCGCGCGCCTGGCGGGTCCGGCAGCACGCCGCCGGGGTGATGGACCGCTTCCGGGCCGGCCGGGTACCGACCGACGACGGCCGGATCGACGCGGCCGAGGGCGTGCCCGCACTGGTCGAGGCGGCCCGCGAACACCGCGTCGCGACCCTGCTGGTACGGCCGGACGGACCCGACCTGCACCGTGAGGTGTGGGTCGGCGAACAGCCCGACCAGCTGGCGATGCGCCGGACCGAGGCCCGTGAGCTGGGCGCGGCGGAACCGTTCGCCGCCCGGGCGGACGACGCCCTGATCCGCTCCGCGGTCGCCACCCGGGCCCAGGTGCTCTCGGTACGTGCGCTGACCGACGAGCCCGAGCAGCCCAGCGGACTCCCCGTCGGCGGTATGGGCGCGCTGCTGCGCTGGCCGTACGGTGCCGGGCCGCAGGAGCAGCAGCAGGCGCTCCAGGGATGACCGGCCGGCGGGCCCCGC
>NZ_BAAHCA010001077.1:0-1491 GCF_054776295.1 Streptomyces sparsus | reverse complement strand
GGGCGCGGTGACGTTGCTGGTCGTCGCTGCCGCCGCCACCACGGCTGCGGTCGCCGCGGCGGCCTCGGTGGCCGTGCTGCGCGCCATGGACCTCGGGGGCGGTCCGGTCACGTTCGCCCTGCTCGTCCTCGCCCTGACGGGCGGCACCGCGGCCGGTGTCCGCAGCGCACCGAAGGTGCTGCCGGTACTGTCCCGCCGTCGGCTGCTGGCGCTGGCCGTCGCCGTCACCGGTCTCGGGCTGCTGCTCACCGGGCTGGTCGCCGACACCGCGACGGTCCTGGCGTTCGCCACCGCCGCCGGGCTCGCCGCCGGCGTCGCCGCGCACACCGCGCACACCCTGCTCGACCAGGAGGTCGAGGACGGCCGCCGCATCCGCCTCACCGAACACCTCGGCGCGGTCGTCCGGCTGACCGTCGCGGTGGCCGCCGGCACCGCCCTCGTGCTCGCCGCACTCATCGGTGAACACCGCGTGGAGAGCGGCGCGCTGGTCATCGACCACGGCGGCGCCGCCTTCACGCTGATGCTCGTCGGTGCCCTGCTGCTGCCGGTCGCCGCCCTGGTGCTGTCCCGGGGCGACGACCGCAGCGGCACACCGCTGCGCCGCGACCTGCTGGACGCCGTGCGCGGCGGCGACCCGGTCACCCGGCCCGCCGAGACCGGTTTTTTCATCGCGCTCGAAGGCGGCGACGGGGCCGGCAAGTCCACCCAGTTGGAGAAACTCGCCGACTGGCTGCGGCACAAGGGCCACGAGGTCGTCGTCACCCGCGAACCCGGCGCGACCCCGCTGGGCAAGCGGCTGCGTTCGATCGTGCTCGACGTCTCCTCGGCCGGCCTGTCCGACCGGGCCGAGGCCCTGCTCTACGCCGCCGACCGGGCCGAGCACGTCGAGTCGGTGGTGCGGCCGGCGCTGGAGCGCGGCGCGGTGGTCCTCACCGACCGCTACACCGACTCGTCCATCGCCTACCAGGGCGCCGGCCGGGAGCTCTCCGCCACGGAGATCGCCCGCATCTCCCGCTGGGCCACCGACGGCCTGGTGCCGCACCTGACCGTGCTGCTCGACGTCACACCGGAGACGGCCCGCGAACGGTTCACCGAGGCGCCCGACCGCCTGGAGTCGGAGTCGACCGAGTTCCACCGCCGGGTGCGGTCCGGTTTCCTCGCGCTGGCGGCGGCTGACCCGGTGCGCTACCTGGTGGTCGACGCGGGCCAGCAGGCCGAGGCCGTCACCTCCGCCGTCCGGCACCGCCTCGAGCAGGTCCTGCCGCTGTCCGAGCAGGAGATCCGCGAACGCGAGGAGGCGCGCCGGCGCATCGAGGAGGAGCGCAAGCGCAGGGAAGCCGAGGAGGCTGCCCGCAAGGCGGAGGCCGAACGGCAGGAGCGGGAACGCGAGGAGCAACTCGCCAAGCTGCGCGCCGAAGAGGAGGAGCGCAAGCGCAGGGAAGCCGAGCTGGCCCGGCGCGCCGCCGAGGCCCGCCTCGCGGAGGAGACCCG
>NZ_BAAHCA010001076.1:0-1492 GCF_054776295.1 Streptomyces sparsus | reverse complement strand
CCGGCGCGGCTCGCCGGCCGTCGGCGGCGGAGTCCTCCCCGACCGGGCGGCGCCGCGACCCGACGTCCCGACCGGGCGGCGGTCAGTCCAGCCCGACGGAGTGGGCCAGCCGGGCAACGGCATGATCGAAGAACTCCCGGCGGGCCGTGAGCACGCCGGTGAACTGACCGAACAGCTCGAAGCCGACCAGGCCGAACACCTGGGCCCAGGCAGCGACCAGCCCGGCCATCGCCTGGGCGGGCAGCGTGCTGCCGAGCAGGTCGGCGAGCGCCGCGGCGTCCCTCCCCACCTCGGGCGGCGGCCCCTCCCCGGCGGGCCTCAGCCGACCCGCCCGGTGGGCGTCGGTGGCGACCGCGATCAGGCACAGCGCGACCCGGGCGGCCGGACCCGTGGTGTCCATGGGGGCCGCGTAGCCGGGCACCGGCGAGCCGTAGATGAGGGCGTACTCGTGCGGGTGCGCCAGTGCCCAGTCACGCACCCCGTGGCACACCGCGCGCCAGCGGTCCACCGGCCGCTCGGACGTCTCGGCGTGCAGAGCGGCCTCCGCCGAGGCTCCCAGGGCGGCGTAGGCGTCGATGATCAGCGCGGTGAGCAGCTGGTCCCGGCCGGGGAAGTACCGGTACAACGCCGAGGAGGCCATGCCCAGTTCACGGGCGACCGCGCGCAGCGACAGCGCGGCCGCTCCGGAGACGGCGAGCTGTCGGCGTGCCTCGTCCTTGACGGCTTCGGTGATCTCCGCCCGGGCGCGCTCCCTGGCGCCGCGAATCCTGTCCATGGCCCGAGTCTGCCATCCACCGGAGCAGGCGACCACAACGAGAGCACTGCTCTTGCGCCCGACCAGCAGCAGTGCAACACTGCTCCACAACGAGAGCAGTGCTCACACTTTGCGGAGGAGCGACATGGACGCCCACGTGCGCCGGCCCAGCCGGTTCGGAAACCGCGTGCTCAACCCGGCGGTCATGTGGCTGACGCGCCGCGGCCTCGGCCCGTTCGGCGCGCACACACTGACCGTGCGCGGACGCAGCAGCGGAGAGCCGCGCCGGGCCCCGGTCAACCCACTGGTTCTCAACGACGCGACGTACCTGGTCGCGCCGCGCGGTCACGTGCAGTGGACGCGCAACATGCGGGCGGCGGGCGGCGGCGAGCTGAGCCACGGCCGCAGGCACCGCACGTTCACCGCCACCGAACTGCCCGACGCGCACAAGCCGGAGGTGCTGCGCGCGTACCTGCGGGCATGGGGCTGGGAGGTCGGTTCCTACTTCGACGGACTCGGCCCGGACGCCACCGACCAGGAACTGCTCGCCGCGTCACCCCGACACCCGGTCTTCCGGCTCGACTTCACCGGCTGACCACCGGTCGGTTACCCCTCCCCGACCGCCGGGCCCCCGGTCTCTCCCGTTCGGCCACCGGGCCCAGGCCCCTCGCGGACGAGATCGACGCCGACGAACTCCGCCGCGGCATGTGCCGTCGGCGGGTGACGGCCGGCGCACGA
>NZ_BAAHCA010001075.1:0-1494 GCF_054776295.1 Streptomyces sparsus | reverse complement strand
CTCGGCGCGCCGCCGCTCGGCCAACGCGTCCAGCACCGCGTTGGCCGCCGCATAGTTGGCCTGCCCGGCGGACCCCACGGTGCCGGCGAAGGAGGAGAACAGGACGAAGGCGTCCAGGTGGCGGTCGCGGGTCAGCTCGTCCAGATGCCGGGCCCCGGTGACCTTCGCCCGGAAGACCGTGCCGAACTGCTCGGCGTCGAGCCCGTCCAACACACCGTCGTCCAGCACACCGGCCGTGTGGACGACGGCGTTCACCTCGTGGGAGTCGAGCACCTCGCGGACGGCGTCCCGGCTGGTCAGGTCGACGGACACGAAGGTGGTGGTCGCCCCCAGCGAGGCCAGTTCGTCGCGGAGTTCAGCCGCGCCCGGCGCCTCCGCGCCGCGTCGGCTGACCAGGAGCAGGTGTTCGGCGCCCTGCTCCGCGGCCCAGCGGGCCACCTGGGCGCCCAGGGCCCCGGTGCCGCCGGTGACGAGAACCGTGCCCGAGGGCCGCCAGTCCGTGTCGATGCCGGAGTTCGTGCCGGTATCGGGGTCCGTTCCGGTCACTGGCGGTGCGGGCACGAGCCTGCGCGCGAGGACCGCACCGGAACGCACGGCCACCTGGTCCTCACGCGTGTCCGAGCCGGACTCCGCGCCGGAGAGCAGGGTGACGACCCGGGCGGCGGAGCGCCGGTCGAGGGACGTGGGCAGGTCGAGCAGACCACCCCAGCAGTCTGGGTGTTCCAGGGCCGCGACCCGCCCGAGGCCCCAGACGGCCGCCTGGTCGGGGTCCGGTGCCGGATCGTTCGCCGCGACGGCGACGGCACCTCTGGTCAACGCCCACACCGGGGCCTGGATCGCCACGTCCCCCAGCGCCTGTATGAGGGTCGCGGTGCCGAGCACGCCTTCGGGCACCTCCTCCGGTTCCCCGGACTCCCCGGCGCTCAGCGCCAGCAGCGAGACGACGCCCGTGAGGGGGCCGTCGGCCACGGCTGCGGCGATGCGACTGCCCAGCTCGGCCCGCGTGTCATGGCGGTGCTGCTGGACCGTGATCAGGTCGGCACCCGCATCCCGAAGGGCGGCCGTCAGGTCGCTGTCCCCGGCGTCGTCGCCCGCCAGGGTGGAGGGCCGTACGAGCAGCCAGCGACCGGGGAGCCGGGTGGCGTGCGGCAGTCCGGTGAGCGTCCGCCAGACGACCTCGTGGTGCAGCCCGCCCGCGACAGCCTCGGACAGCGCCGAGCCGTTCTGGGCGTAGGAACGGTCGAGCCAGTAGCGGTCGCGCCGGAAGGCGTAGGTGGGCAGCGCGACCGTCCGGGCGCCCGGCAGAATGTCGGACCAGGCGAGCACCGCTCCGTGCAGGTGCAGTCGGGCGATCGCCGCCGCAAGGTGGCGCGCCTCGCCGCCGTCCTTGCGCAGCACCGGAACGCAGGCCGAACCCGAGCTGTCGTCCAGGCAGTTCTGGGTGAGGGCGGTGAGGGTGCTGTCGGGTCCGATCTCCAGGAAGCGCGTGACGCC
>NZ_BAAHCA010001074.1:0-1498 GCF_054776295.1 Streptomyces sparsus | reverse complement strand
CCCGGCTCGCCGACGCCTCCCCACGGGGGCGGCGCGGTGCGGGGCGCGGACGCCGAGAGAGGGGCGGTCAGTGGGGGACGCCGAACCGTCGGCCGCGGAGTGGACACCGGTCGACCGCCTGGCCTGTGAGCGCGCCTCCGGACGGATACTGGACGTCGGCTGTGCCACCGCCCGGCCCGGTCTGTGGCAGGCCCGGCCCGACACCGAGGTGGTCGGTGTGGCCTGCCCGTCCGGTGCGCCGGACTCCGACCGCGGCCGCGGGGGCGACGCCCGGCACATCCGACTTCCCGAACTGCTGCCTCCACTGGGCACGTTCGACACCTTTCTGCTGCTGAGCGCGGAGGCCGACCTGCTCGGTCCGGTCCCGCGCTGCCGGGCTGTGCTGAGTGCGTTCTCCTCGGCGTCCCGGCCGCACGCCCGTCTGGTGGCCACCAGCGCGGTCACCGCCGGCGAGAAGGTGCCGGCCGGCCGCGGGACCACCCGGGTTCGGGAACGGCCCGGCCGTCACGAGAACCCCTGGTCCACCGCGTCGGCGTTCCTGCCCGGCCTGCTGCTCGACGCCACCGAGGGCACCCCCTGGACGGTGGAGAACCTGCTGTGCGACCGCTCCACCGGACAGCCTCTGCACCTCGTCGAGTTGCCTCACGGACACCGGCCCCGCCGGGGCCCGACCGGGTCGTAGACCGCGGTCGCGTGGGGGTGGCACCCGCCGGCCGACGGGCCGGCGGGGGCGTTCGAGGGGCGACGCCCGGTGCGGACGACGGAACTTCGGCGTGACCGTTTGACTTGAACCGAGGTTCAACAAGCAGTCTGGTGACACCAGCCCGGGGAGCCCCTCCCTGACCGTTTCGACAAGGAGTCCCGCCATGACTGACAGCCCGCTGCGCCTCGCCGTGATCATCGGAAGTGTCCGGGGTGGCCGATTCGGACCGACCGTCGCCCACTGGTTCGCCGAACAGGCCAAGGAGTACGGCAGGTTCGAGGTGGACCTGATCGACCTCGTGGACCTGCCGCTGCCGCTGGTGATGCCGGCCTGGGGAACCGAGCCCGATCAGGAGACCGCCCGTCACGAGCAGGAGCTCTCCCGGCGTCTCGGCGCCGCCGACGCGTTCGTGGTGGTCACTCCCGAGTACAACCACAGCTTCCCGGCCGCGCTGAAGAACACCATCGACTGGTTCCGGGAGGAGTGGCAGGCCAAGCCGGTCGGCCTGGTCTCCTACGGCGGCCAGGGCGGCGGCATCCGGGCCACCGAGCAGCTGCGGCAGGTCTTTCCCGAGATGCACGCCGTCACGGTGCGGGACGCGCTCAGCTTCCACAACGCCTGGGACGTCTTCGGTGCGGACGGGCAGCCGGTGGACGCGGAGGGGGCCGCGGGCGCGGCCAAGGGCATGCTGGGCCAGCTCGACTGGTGGGGCACCGTGCTGCGGCAGGGCCGCACCCAGCGCCCCTACGGCAGCTGACCCCGCCCCGGGGCACCGGGCCGGAGGGGCGGGCCGGG
>NZ_BAAHCA010001073.1:0-1499 GCF_054776295.1 Streptomyces sparsus | reverse complement strand
CGGCCCGCCCGCGGGGGTGGCGCCGCCACCCGCGCCCGTCTCGGCCGCGTCGCCGGAGGTGACGTCGCCGTAGCCGGTGGTGAACAGGCGCAGCGCCTCGTCGGTCAGCTCCAGTGCCTGCACCGCCCTCCCGTTGCCCGCGTCGATCACCGCCAGCTCCAGGCAGGACCAGGCCTCCCCGTGCGCGGCACCGACCCGGCGGAAGTCGGCCCGGGCGTCCTGGAGCAGCTGCCGCGCGAAGCCGCTGTTGTGCAGCGTGCCGGTGCGGGCCGCCCGCTGGTCCCGGGAGACCCTCGCCAGGTGGTGCCGGGCGCAGGCCAGCCCGTAGACGTCCCGCATACGGCTGAAGGAGGACCTGGCCCGCTCCAGCTCCTGCACCGCGCTGTCCCGGTCGCCGGTCTCCTCCTGGGCCAGCCCCAGGTAGTAGAGCGTCCAGGCCTCGCCGCGGGCGTCCTCGCACTCCCGGTGCCGGGCCAGCGCCCCGACCAGCGCCTCCACCGCCTCCGCGGCCTCACCCGAGTACAGCCGGGCCCGGGCCAGCTGCGTCGTCGCCCACGCCTGCCCGCGCCGGTCCTGGGTGCGGCGGTAGTCCTCCAGCGCCTGGTCCAGTTCCGACTCGGCACCGGCCACGTCACCGACCCGCAGCAGCGTCTGCCCCAGCTGGTAGTGCGCCCACGCCTGCCCGTGCACGCTCTCGCTGGCGCGGTGCAGCGCCAGCGACTGCTGGAGCAGGTCCATCGCCCGGCCCACCCGGCCGCGGTCCCGTTCGACGGCGGCCAACGCGTGCAGCGTCCAGCCCCGGTCACCCTCCAGACCGTCACCGTCCTGGAGCCGCAGCGCCTCGGTGAGCTTCGCCGCCGCCTCCGGCAGCCGGCCCTGGTGATGCAGAGTGATGCCCAGCTCCCGCAGCGTCCGGGCCGCCCCCGCACGGTGGTCCGCCTCCAGGTAGAGGTTGACCACCGACGCCAGGGTGGTGTGCGACCTGTCCAGCTCACCGAGCTGCCGGGCCGCCACACCCGTGCGCCACTGCACGGACCTGGTCAGCAGGCCGTGGTCGACGGCCTGCGTCAGCTCGTTCAGCTCTCCCAGCCGGTAGAGGTCACCGCGCAGCAGGCAGTAGTCGCACAGCGCGCCGAGCAGGTGCAGTACCGCCGACTGGTCGACGCCCTCGTCGGCGTGCCGCAGCGTCGCGGTGATGAAGCTCGACTCGTCGTCCAGCCAGCGCAGCGCGGCGTCCAGCGACGGGAAGCCGTGGCTGCCGAAGTGGTCCGCCCGGGTGGACGTCTTGCCGTCGACCATGCGGATCACGGTGTCCGCCAGTTCCGCGTAGCTGCGGATCAGCCGCTCCTGCGCGGCGCCGCGCTCCTCCGGCGGCTCCTCGTCCAGCAGCCGCGACCTGGCGAACCGCCGCACCAGACTGTGCAGCCGGTAGCGGTCGCCGCGAGCCGGCTGGACCAGCCCGGCCCGGGCCAGTTCCGCCAGCTGCCGGGCGGCCTCCC
>NZ_BAAHCA010001072.1:0-1500 GCF_054776295.1 Streptomyces sparsus | reverse complement strand
CGCGCGGCGGAGAGGTGCGGCGGAGAGGTGCGCGCCGGCGGCCCGCCGCCGCGTCACAGGGGCTTTTCGGGAACGGCGGCCAGGACGGCGTCGGCGAGCTCGGTGAGCACGCCCACCTCGGGCGCGTAGGCGGACGGAACGGTCAACTCCACGAAGGCGGTACGGCCCGTGGTGGTGAACCGGTAGCCCTCGCTCTGCTTCTCCAGCAGCCATCCGACACCGTTCACCTCCACCGCGTCGGCGGTGGGGTTGTAGTGTTCACTGCCGGGCGAGAGCACCTTCGGGCGCGGCACCCCGCAGCGCAGCTCGATGGCAGGCTCGCCCCACACGGCGGTGTACCGCGAGACCGGCTGCCGCTCCACCCGTGGCCGGCCCTCCACCTTCGCGGGCAGCCGCGAGTGGAGCGCTCGGCAGTCGGCTGCGGACCGCCCGGTGGGGCTGGGTACCGCCGGCCCCTCAGGGTCGGCCGAACAGCCCGCGACCGCCACCTGCACGGCGGCGATCGCTGCACACACAGGTACGGTCAGGCCGGGCGAAAAGCTCACCGGTCGAGCATAAGGGGGGACTACAGATGCACGACCGGGCAGGTCAGAGTGCGGGTGATGCCGTCCACCTGCTGGACTTTCGCGACCACCAGGCGGCCGAGGTCGTCGACCGTGTCAGCCTGGGCGCGCACGATCACGTCGTACGGCCCGGTGACGTCCTCAGCCTGAAGCACGCCGGGGAGGGTGCCGATCACCTCGGCCACGGTCGACGCTTTGCCGACCTCGGTCTGGATCAGGATGTACGCCTGTACCACGGAACCTCCAGGGCGGCTTCGAGGATCATGTGGAGAGAAGGGACGCCACGGTACCGCGTAGCCGTCGTCCGCGGCGAGTCCCGCACCGCCGCCCGGCGCGGCAGATCCACCTCGCAGTTGCGCACATGTGAAGGGACACACGGATGCTGAGTTCCGCCGGGGGCCACCCCCGGACTCCGGGAACTGTCGGCGAACTCGGAGAGTTCGGGCTGATCCGCGAGTTGACCTCGCGCGTCACCACCACGCCCGCGGTCCGGCTGGGGCCGGGCGACGACGCGGCGGTCATCGCCGCGCCCGACCGCCGGGTGGTGGCCAGCACGGACATCCTGCTGGAGGGGCGGCACTTCCGCCGCGACTGGTCCACCGCGTACGACGTGGGCCGCAAGGCCGCCGCGCAGAACCTCGCCGACATCGCGGCGATGGGCGCGGTACCCACCGCGCTGCTGCTCGGTCTGGTGCTGCCCGCCGAGCTGCCCGCCACCTGGCCCGCCGAGCTGATGGACGGCGTACGCGACGAGTGCCACGTCGCGGGAGCCGCCGTGGTCGGTGGTGACCTGGTGCGCGGCGACACCATCACCGTCTCCATCACCGCACTCGGCGACCTGCACGGGCGTGAGCCCGTCACCCGGGCCGGGGCCCGGCCCGGCGACGTGGTCGCCGTGACCGGCTGGCTCGGCTGGTCGGCGGCCGGCCACGCGGTG
>NZ_BAAHCA010001071.1:0-1501 GCF_054776295.1 Streptomyces sparsus | reverse complement strand
CGTCGGGCGACGGACGTGCGCAGGCCGGCGAGGTCCAGCTCCTCGGGCAGGCCGTCCCCGGGGACGACGTAGCCGACGATCCGGCGGTCGCCGGGGGCGGGCTCGTGCACCAGCGCCGCACTCCGCGCGACCCGGGGGTGGGCCAGCAACGCGGCCTCGACCTCGCCGAGTTCGATCCGGTGCCCCCTGATCTTGACCTGTCCGTCCGCCCGCCCGGCGAACTCCAGCCCGCCCGTCGGCAGCCAGCGCACGAGGTCACCCGTCCGGTACATGCGGGACCCGGCCGGCCCGTACGGGTCCGCCACGAAGCGTTCCGCGGTCAGGCCGGGCTGCCCCAGGTATCCGCGGGCGACACCGGTGCCCGCGACGTACAGCTCACCCACCACGCCTGGCGGGACGAGACCGAGCACGGAGTCCAGCACGTACAGCCGGGTGCCGGGACACGGCCCGCCGATCGGTACCGGGCCGGCGGGGACCGGTACCCCGAGGGGGAGCGGGGACTCGGCGCAGTTGACGGTCGCCTCGGTCGGCCCGTAGCTGTTGAAGATCACCGCGTCCGGGTGCCGCAGGCGCCAGCGCTCCATGGCCTCACCCCGCAGCGGTTCCCCGCCGACGAGCAGGCACTCGGTGGGGGAGAGGTCGTGCGGCAGCGACTCCAGCAGGTCCAGGTGGCTGGGCGTGATCTCCAGCAGCGCGGGCCGGGGTGTGCCGCTGTGGTCCGCGGCGGTCAGGTCGGTGAGGTGCAGGCAGCCACCGCTGACCAGGGGGAGGTACACGGCGGAGACGGTCAGGTCGAAGGAGATCGACGAGTGGATCAGGCTGACGCCCGACACGCCCGGATAGGTGGCCCGGCCCCGGCGCAGGTAGGCGCCGAGCGAACCGTGCTCCACGACGACCCCCTTGGGGCGTCCGGTGGAGCCGGAGGTGTGGATCACGTAGGCGGGGTGGCCGGGGAGCAGCGGCCGGACGCGGTCGGCGTCGGTCAGGTCCGCGGCTGTCGGGTCCGGGACGGTCGGGTCCGGGGCGGCCGGGTCGGCGTCGGTGGGGTCAGGGGCGGTCCCGGCGCCGGTCGGGTCCGGGGTGCTGAGCCGGTGGAGGTCGGCCACGGTGAGCAGGGGGACGCCCGCCACGCCGATCCGCCCGGCCAGTTCGGCGTCCCCGATCAGCAGGCGGGGCGCGGCCTCCTCCAGCATCGAGGCGATCCGCGCGGGCGGCAGCTCGGTGTCCACCGGGACGTAGGCGGCGCCCGCCTTGAGCACCGCGAGCATCGCGGCGAAGGCGTCCGCGGACCGGGGCAGCACCACGCCGACCAGGTCCTCCGGGCCGATGCCCCGCCCGGCCAGCGCACGGGCCAGGCGGTTCGTCCGCCGGTTCAGCTCCCGGTAGGCGAGAGCCGTACCGCCCTCCACCACGGCGAGCGCGTCCGGGGTGCGGGCGGCCTGCTCCTCGAAGAGGCCGGGCAACGTGGCGGCGCCGTCCCCCGACGGCACCCGGCCGCCGG
>NZ_BAAHCA010001070.1:0-1505 GCF_054776295.1 Streptomyces sparsus | reverse complement strand
CGCGGGCAGTGAGAGCGCCGACCTGGCCGGGCTGCCGCCGGAGGTGGTGCCGCCGGTGCGGCCGGTGAAGGGCCAGGTGCTGCGGCTGCGCGTGCCGCCGGAGTACGGCCCCTTCCTGTCCCGCACGGTCCGGGCGGTCGTCCGCGGCAGTCAGGTGTACCTGGTGCCGCGGGTCGGCGGTGAACTGGTGCTGGGCGCGACCAGCGAGGAGATGGGCCGGGACACGACGGTGACCGCGGGCGGCGTCTACGAGCTGCTGCGGGACGCGCACGAGCTGGTGCCCGGCATCACCGAGCTGCCGCTGGTGGAGACCAGGGCCGGCCTGCGTCCGGGTTCCCCGGACAACGCGCCGCTGCTGGGGCCGACCGGGCTGCCGGGCCTGCACCTGGCGACCGGGCACTACCGCAACGGGGTACTGCTGACGCCGGTCACCGGTGACGCCGTCGCCGAGGCACTGGCGACCGGCGAGCTGCCCGAGTCGGCCAGGCCCTTCTCCCCCCGCCGTTTCCACTCCACGTCCCAGGAGGTTCCGGTATGAGGATCCAGTTGAACGGCGAGCCGCGCGACGAGCGGGACGGACTGACGCTGGACGCCCTGGTCGCGACGGTCACCACCGCGGGAAGCGGCGTCGCCGTGGCCGTCAACGAGACGGTGGTACCGCGCGGCAGCTGGTCCGGGACCGCGTTGGACGACGGCGACCGCGTGGAGATCCTCACCGCGGTGCAGGGAGGCTGACCGATGACGACCGACAGTGGCGACACCTTCCCCCGCTCCCCGGCGTCCGCCGCGGAGAGCGGCGACGCGTTCACGGTGGGGGGCCTGCGGCTCGGCTCCCGGCTGATCATGGGAACGGGCGGCGCTCCGAGCCTGGACGTGCTGGAACGGGCGCTCGTCGCGTCCGGGACCGAGCTGACGACGGTGGCGATGCGCCGGCTCGACCCGTCGGTGCGGGGGTCGGTGCTCTCGGTGCTGGAGCGGCTGGGCATCCGGGCGCTGCCGAACACGGCGGGCTGCTACACCGCGGGTGAGGCGGTGCTGACCGCCCGGCTGGCCCGGGAGGCGCTGGGCACCGACCTGGTGAAGCTGGAGGTGATCGCCGACGAGCGGACACTGCTGCCCGATCCGGTCGAGTTGCTGGACGCCGCCGAGGTGCTCGTCGACGACGGCTTCACCGTGCTGCCCTACACCAACGACGACCCGGTGCTGGCCCGCAAGCTGGAGGACGTCGGCTGCGCCGCCGTGATGCCGCTGGGGTCCCCCATCGGTTCCGGTCTGGGCATCCGCAACCCGCACAACTTCCAGCTCATCACCGACCGCGCCCGGGTCCCGGTGATCCTCGACGCGGGCGCCGGTACCGCCTCCGACGTCGCGTTGGCCATGGAGCTGGGTTGCGACGCGGTGATGCTCGCCTCGGCGGTGACCCGCGCCCAGGAGCCGGTGCTGATGGTCGAGGCGATGCGGCACGCGGTCGTCGCCGGGCGGCTGGCGCGGCGGGCGGGCCGGAT
>NZ_BAAHCA010001069.1:0-1505 GCF_054776295.1 Streptomyces sparsus | reverse complement strand
CGGTGGACGGGTCGCCGGTGTCGCTGCTGCTCGCCCCGGCGCTCTTCGGCCTCGGGCAGGGGCTCTGCGTGCCCACTCTGACCATGCTGATCGGTGAGCACGCACCGCTCGCGCTGCGCGGCCGGGCGGCGTCACTGGCCGGCACGGCGACGTTCACCGGCCAGTTCCTCTCGCCGCTCGCCTTCGGCCCCCTGGTGTCCGCCACCACCACCGCCACCGGCTTTCTCACCGCCGCGCTGCTGGAGGCGGCGGTGCTGGCGGTGCTGCTGTTCCCGCCGGTGAGGCGGACCGCACCGGCCGGCCGTCTCTGACCGGGCGGGCACGGCGCGGTGGACGGGGCCGGGCCGCGCTCAGTGGCCGGTCAGGTGGCGGGGGCCGGGTCCCTCTTCGGCCACGACGTCCTTGGGGTTGGCCAGGGCGCAGCGTTCCAGCGACAGGCAGCCGCAGCCTATGCAGCCGGTGAGGTTGTCCCGCAGCTCCTGGAGCTGGGTGATGCGGGTGTTGAGATCCTTCTGCCAGCACTCCGACACCCGCGCCCAGTCCTCACGGGTGGGGGTGCGGCTCTCCGGCAGCAGCTCCAGCACAGCCCGGATCGTCTCCAGGGAGATGCCGACCCGCTGCGACGCCCGGATGAACGCCACCCGGCGCAGGGTGTCGCGGGCGTAGCGGCGCTGGTTGCCGGTGGTGCGGCGGCTCTGGATCAGGCCGTTGCGTTCGTAGAAGCGGAGCGCCGAGGTGCTGACGCCGCTTCGCTCGGCGGTCTCGCCGACAGTGAGTTCACGAGTCTTCCAGGACACGGGAGTCATCTTCCCAGACTAACCGCGACCTGAAGTTTTGTTTAAGGCACATCAGGCGCTTCGCCGTCCGTCCGGAGTGTGCTCGGCGGGAACTCCGATACGCGGATTCGGCAATCCGGGCGTCTTCCGATCCCGTGTTCCGCACGGTTCTTTTCCCTCCCCTGACGTTCTCCGCACGTGCATTTTGCATTCCCGCCGAACGGCTTTACTTCAACCCGTGTTCAAGTTCTACGGTTTTCCCAGTCGCTGCGGCGCCGCACGGAAGTGCGGTACCAGGCCGTGATCCCGTGTCGGAAGAGGGAGACGCCCATGTACGGAAAGCTCGCCATCACCGCGGTTCTGTGCGAGGACCTGGAGGCCATGACCGCCTTCTACCGGGACCGCCTCGGTCTGAAGGTCCTCGCCGAGCAGGAGGGCGAGATCGTGCTCGCCACGGGCACGGGTGGCGGCCTCATCCTTCAGCGGCAGGACCGCAGGGCCATCGAGCTGGTCTTCACCGAGTCGGACGTGCGCGGCGCCCACGGGTCCCTCAGCGACCTCAAGCCCAGCGAGATCGAGCCCCAGGACGACGGCCACGGCTTCCACGTCCTCGACCCGGAGGGCAACTCGGTCCACTTCGTCGACCACTGAACCGGTACCACCGGGCCGGCCGGTGCACGTCACCGGTGCCGGCCGGTCGCTCGACGCCGGGCATGGCGCGCCTCCCCC
>NZ_BAAHCA010001068.1:0-1510 GCF_054776295.1 Streptomyces sparsus | reverse complement strand
CGGCGGTGCCGTGGTGGGCGACGCGGTGCCGGGCGCCGTGTTCGGGGACGTGGCCGGCGTGTCCGGCGACGCCACCGGTCCCGGCGGGGCGGTCGGTTCGGACGGGGACGGGCTCGCCGGGTCGGCATCCGCCACCGTCATCGTGCCGAGGTACGTCTCACCGTCACACAGGAGGGTGACCCGGTAGGTGCCGGGCACGGCGTCGGCCGGCATGTTGCCGGTGGCCCCGAGCGCGTTGCTCAGCATGCCCAGGTCGAGGTCCGGCAGTTCGGTACCGCCCTGAGGGGGCTTGAACCGGGCCATGCCGTTGTCGCCGCCGCACTGCATGCCGTAGACGGAGAAGCTGCTGCCCGGTGTGACGGGGTCGGGTTGGACGTTGACGTCGTCCGAGGGCCCGGCGGTTGCCGTGCCGGCCGCGCTCACCACCGCGACGGCGGACAGCGCCCCGGCGGCTGCCAGCCGGGAGACGAGGATCGGTACGCGCATGATGCACTCCCTGGGCGCGCTGGAGACAAGGGACGCGCCCAGTGCCATACGACAGCCGCCTGCCCCCGCCTACCACCGGGGGCAGCCAAACGGGGGACGGGCGACGGTGGCCCGCGGCGGGCCGGGAGCGGCGGCCGGCGGACCGTTCCCCAACCCCCCACGCTCCCCAACCACCGTGCGCTGACGACCGTTTCGGCCCGCTCAGCAGGTCTCCCGCCAGGCGTCCAGGTGCAGCCGCTTCACCATCGAACTGAGCTTCAGGGCGCGGGAGCGGGCGCAGAAGTCCTCGGCGGGCAGTTCGTACTCGACGTGGAACACCGCCTTGCCCGCCTCGATGAACGGCGTGAGCCGGTCGCACTCGTCGAAGGCGGCGCACTCCTCGTTCACGGCGAAGTCGAAGTCGCCGACGAGTTCCGGGATCTGGTCCAGGTCGTTCTTCAGCCCCACCGACATGCCCCGGTCGTGCGCCAACTCCGCCACCATGCGGTTGAAGACGAGCTGGTCCCCGGCGGTGAGGGGGAAGCCCGTCCGGTTGCGGTAGCCGTCCTGGAGGTCCGGTTCGACCGCATCGAAGCCCTTGTCGCGGCACATGTCGAACCGCGCGGCGAGCAGCGGGCGCAGGGTCTCCACCGCCCGGATGTCCAGCCAGCGTTCGCCCTCCCAGCCGTTGCCCCGGCCGAGCACCTCCTCGGGGAAGTCGTCCGCGTCCGGCCGCCAGTCCTCCCAGGCACCGACGTTGACGTAGCAGACGACCTTCACGCCTCTGTCGTGCAACCGGCGCACCACCGAGGCGTCGTGCCGGAAGCCGTCGATGTCGTAGACGGGAACGTCGACGTCCATGTCGAGTTCGCCGGTGAGCTGCCAGTGCCAGTCGACGCCCGGCTCCGGTTGCCAGCGGCCCTCCTGCGCACGCCCGCCGGGCGCGGTGCGCGGGGCGTCCTGCCCGTCGGTGACGGCGCCGGTGTCGGTGCCCGTCTCGGTGCAGGCGAGCGGGGCGAGCAGCAGCACGGCGGCGGCTGCGGCG
>NZ_BAAHCA010001067.1:0-1511 GCF_054776295.1 Streptomyces sparsus | reverse complement strand
CGCCCTCACCGGCGCCACCCTCCCCGGCCACCGCGTCCGCGCCGCTCCACGTCCTCCCGCCGACACCGCCGATCCGGTCGATCCGGTCGCCTCCGCTGCTCCCGCCGGCGGCGCGAAGGCGGATCCGGAGGGGGAGGCGGGGCCGGGTGCCGGTGCTGAGCAGGGTGGCGAGGCCCGTGGGTACCGGGCGGTGCTGCGGGCGGGGCTCGGTGAGGTGCGGGGGTCGCCGCGGGCGCTGCGAGCCGTCCTGACGGTCTCGCTGATCACCGGCGTGACCGCCATCGACGAGTACGTGCCGCTGCTGGCCCGTGACACCGGAGTAGCCGCCGGCACGGTGCCGCTGCTGGTCCTGCTCGTCACCGCCGGCTGCGTCGCGGGCGGCCTGCTGACGGGACGTGGCGCACACCTGGCCCGGCGTGTCCTGGGGGTCGGCGCCGGCTGCCTGGCCGTGGGGGCGCTGTCCGGTCACCCGGCGGGTCTGGTGTTGGTCGCGGCGGCGTTCGGCTGCTTCCAGTGGGCCATGGTCGTGGCCGACGCCCGCCTCCAGACGGCGGTCTCCGACCGGTCCCGGGCCACGGTCACCTCGATGGTCGGGGTCGGCTCCGAGGTCGTCGCGGTGCTGGTCTTCGTGTCCTACGCGCTCGGCTCGTCGCTGGGCGCCGGTCCGGCGGCCCTCTTCGCCGTCGCCGCACTGCCCTACCTGCTGATCGCCGTGTCCGATATCCGCCAGTGAACGCCTCGGCGGCGGCGCACACTGGGAGACGTGATGGACGACGAGAGCAGGTACGAGGCGGTGCGCAGCCGGGACGCCCGGTTCGACGGGGTGTTCTTCACCGCGGTGCGCACCACCGGCATCTACTGCCGGCCGAGCTGCCCTGCGGTCACCCCGAAGCGCGTCAACGTGCGGTTCTACCGTTCGGCTGCCGCCGCGCAGGGCGCCGGTTTCCGGGCGTGCCGCCGCTGCCGCCCCGACACGGTGCCCGGATCGGCCGAGTGGAACGTCCGGGCGGACACCGTCGGCCGGGCGATGCGCATGATCGATGACGGCGTGGTCGACCGGGAGGGAGTCGCCGGACTCGCGGCGCGGCTCGGCTACAGCGCCCGGCAGGTGCAGCGCCAGTTGACCGCCGAACTGGGTGCCGGGCCGGTGGCGCTGGCCCGCGGTCGGCGGGCGCACAGCGCCCGCGTCCTGCTGCAGACGACCCGGCTGCCGGTCACCGAGATCGCCTTCGCGGCCGGTTTCGCCAGTGTGCGGCAGTTCAACGAGACCGTGCGGCAGATCTACGCCTGCTCACCCACCGAGCTGCGCGGCAACCGCAGACCGCCGGTGGAAGGCGACGGGGTGGCGCTGCGGCTCGCCTGCCGGGAACCGTACGACGCGCGGCACCTCTTCGACTTCCTGGGCCGCCGCGCCGTCGAGGGCGTCGAGGAGGTCACCGGGCCGCCGGGGGAGCGGCGCTACCGCCGGACGCTCGCCCTGCCGCACGGCCACGCCGTCGCTGAGGTGCGCG
>NZ_BAAHCA010001066.1:0-1512 GCF_054776295.1 Streptomyces sparsus | reverse complement strand
CGGCGGGACTGCGCGACCGACTGACCGCACTGGGCGCCCGCGTCACCGTGCGCGCCTGCGACCTGGCGGACCGGCAGGCCGTGGAACGGCTGCTCGCCGACCATCCCGTGGACGCCGTCGTCCACGCGGCCGGCGTTCTCGACGACGACGTACTCGAAGCGACCACCCCCGAACGGCTCGCCGCGGTCCTGGCCGCCAAGGCCGTGGCCGCCGACCATCTCGACGCGTGCACCCGCGAGGCCGGGCTGCAGGAGTTCGTCGTGTTCTCCTCGATCGCCGGTGTCTGGGGGAGCGGCGGTCAGGCGGCCTACGCGGCGGCCAACGCCCACCTGGACGCCCTGGTCGAACGCCGGCGTGCGCGAGGGCTGGCCGGTACCGCCGTCGCGTGGGGGCCCTGGGACGGCGGCGGTATGGCCGGTGACGGGCAGGCGCAGGAGCTGCTGCGCCGCCGCGGCCTGTCGCCCCTGGACCCGGACAGCGCGCTGGCCGCACTGGACCGTGCGCTGCTGGTACGGGACACCACCGTCGTGGTGGCCGATGTCGACTGGGCCTGCTTCACGTCCGCCTTCACCACCGGCCGTCCCAGCCCGCTGCTGACCGCGCTGCCGGGGGCCGCCGCCTCCGTGCGGGCGGCCGGTGCGACGGCCGACGCGGGCTCGGCGCGGTCCGAGCTGCGGGACCGGCTGGACGGGATGACCACCGAGGAGCGAGCCGCCGACCTGCTCGACCTGGTGCGCCGTCGGGCCGCCGTGGCCCTCGGTCACACGGACCGGTCCGCCGTCACGGCGGGGCGCGCCTTCCGCGACATGGGCTTCGACTCTCTCACCGCGGTGGAACTCCGCAACGACCTGACCACCGCCACCGGCGTGCCCCTGCCGTCCACGCTCGTCTTCGACCACCCCACGCCGCTCGCCGTCGCCACCCACCTCCTCCACGAGCTGTTCGGCACCCAGGAGGACCGGACGCCGTCGGCCGTCGCCTCCGCCGCCCCCCTGGACACCGACCCGGTGGTCATCGTCGGCATGGCCTGCCGCCTCCCCGGCGGTGTGAACGGCCCCGACGACCTGTGGCGTCTGCTGGACACGGGCGGTGACGCGGTCGCCGGCTTCCCGCAGGACCGCGGCTGGGACCTGGAGACCCTGCGGGACGCCAGCGACACCCGCTCCGGCGGATTCCTGGGCGAAGCATCGGCGTTCGACGCCGGGTTCTTCGGCATCAGTCCCCGCGAGGCGCAGGCGCTCGACCCGCAGCAGCGCCTGGTGCTGGAGGCCTCCTGGGAGGGGCTGGAACGTTCCGGCATCGCGCCGACCGCGCTCAAGGGCTCCCGGACCGGCGTGTTCGTCGGCGCCGGCAGCTCCGGCTACGCCGCCGGGCTGCGCGAGGTGCCCGAGGGACTCGGCGGTCACCTGCTCACCGGCCAGGCCGGCAGCGTGGTGTCCGGACGTGTCGCCTACTCCCTCGGCCTGGAGGGCCCGGCCGTCACGGTCGACACCGCCTGCTCCTCCTCGCTCG
>NZ_BAAHCA010001065.1:0-1515 GCF_054776295.1 Streptomyces sparsus | reverse complement strand
GGTGGCGCCGTCGACGCGGGAGGCGACCTCGGCGACGAAGTCCGCGGCCTTCAGCGGACGGCCCGCGGCGGACCCGGAGGTCAGCATCGTGGCGGCTTCCGGCGGCAGACCGCCTGCCAGGGCGCGACGCTGCTCCGCGGTGAGCGCGGCGCCCAGGGCGCCGAGCACGGTGCGGGTGACCTGTTCGGCCTCCGTCGTGCTGCCGTACCGGCCGTGCCGGCGTACTCCGTCGACGAGTTCACTCCAGACCATGACGTGGTGTCCCCTTCTCCTCACCCGCGGCATGCGGCCGCGGGTGGCCTGACCGACGCCCCGTGACGCCGGTTGGTGCGGTGGTACTGCGTGGTTGTGGGCGCGGGGCGCCCTGAAGCGGCGGGCCGGGCCGTCCGTCCGAGTGGCCGTGCGGTGCGGTGCCTCCTGCCGTGTGCCCGCAACCGCCGGGTCGAATCACGGACTTTTCCGACACCGCCCGTCCGGGCGTGGAGCGCGTGACGGGCGGCGGACGGCGGACCGCGGGCGGCCGGACGGCGGACCGGGCGACCGGACGGGCGGCGTGGTCAGCCGGCGAGCTGCTTGCTGC
The DNA here is from genome assembly GCF_054776295.1 of Streptomyces sparsus. Lineage (NCBI taxonomy): Bacteria > Bacillati > Actinomycetota > Actinomycetes > Kitasatosporales > Streptomycetaceae > Streptomyces > Streptomyces sparsus. The sequence continues at coordinate 935 of NZ_BAAHCA010001065.1, read as the reverse complement.
CGGTGGTTCCGCTCTCGATGGAGATGCGGCGCGGCTTCGCCTGCTCGGCGACCGGGATGCGCAGGGTCAGCACACCCGCGTCGCAGGTGGCGCTGATCCGTTCGCTGTCCAGGGTGTCGCCGAGGAAGAGCTGCCGGCTGAAGCGGCCGGTGGGACGTTCGGCCAGGATGCGCTCGGCGTCGTCCGGGCCGGCCCAGCTCCGCTCGGCGTGCACGGTGAGCACGTTGCGTTCGACGTCGAGCTCGATGGTCTCCGGGTCGACGCCGGGGAGGTCGAGGTGGACGACGAACTCGTCCCCCGCCCGGTAGGCGTCCATCGGCATGCCGAGGGGGCGGGACCGGGTTCCGGGGAGCTGCTGGGTGAGGCGGTCGAACTCACGGAAAGGGTCGGTGCGCATGAGCATCACGGGTCATCTCCTTCCGACTGACGGTGTCTGTGACGCCCTCACTTTTTATATACACCGAGAGGAGGAAAGTTGACAAGCTGACGCTCAACCCAGGGAACGTCGCAGTTCAGAGCAGGTGCAGTCGTGGCACCGCGAACTCCAGCAGGTCCCGGTCGCGCGGGTGGGTGAGGTGTTCCGCGGCGGCCTCGGGCGGCAGCCACAGCAGGCGGTCGACCTCGTCGTTCGGCACGAAGACCCCGCCCAGCGCCTCGGCCGTCCAGTAGCTGACCTCCTTGGGCAGGCCGTTCGCCCGGTAGTGGGCACTCGGCAGCCGCGCGCCGAGCCGGCAGGCCATGCCGGTCTCCTCCAGGACCTCCCGGACGGCGGCCCGGGCGGCGGTCTCGCCGCGGTCGAGCTTTCCCTTGGGGAACGACCAGTCGTCGTACCGCGGCCGGTGGACGAGGGCGACCTCCGGTGGTCCGTGCGGTGACGGCCGCCAGAGCACGCAACCCGCCGCCCGCACCACGCCCGCCCCCCGACCGCGCGCGCC
>NZ_BAAHCA010001064.1:0-1517 GCF_054776295.1 Streptomyces sparsus | reverse complement strand
TGGCGTCGGGCACCACCGCCCACGCGCTGGTGGTCGAACCGGCCGACCAGCGGGTGCTGTGGCGGATCCGCGAGGACGCCTCCGGCACCGCGACCCGGATGCCGGACGGCACCGAGGCCTGGCCCGGCTGGGAGGACTGCGCGGTGCCGCCGGCCCGACTCGGCGCCTACCTGCGGGACTTCCGCGGCCTGCTGCGCGAGCACGGACTGCGCGGCCTGCCCTACGGCCACTTCGGCGACGGCTGCATCCACGTGCGCATCGACTTCGACCTGCTCGGCCGGGAGGGCGTCGCCCGGTTCCGGGCCTTCTCCGGCGAGTTGGCCGACCTGGTGGTGCGGCACGGCGGTTCGCTCTCCGGGGAGCACGGCGACGGCATGGCCAGGGCCGAGCTGCTGCCCCGGATGTACGGGCCGGAGATGGTCGGGCTGTTCGAGCGGTTCAAGGACGTGTGGGACCCGGCGGGCATGCTCAACCCGGGCGTACTGGCCCGTCCGCACCGCCTTGACGAGAACCTGCGCTTCGAGGTGCTGCCGAAGCAGCCGCTGCCCGCGGAGCCGGCCGGCTTCAGCTACCCGCACGACGGGGGTGACTTCTCCGCGGCCGTGCGGCGCTGCGTCGGCGTCGCCAAGTGCCGCGACACCGGGCCCGGCCCGCAGGTGATGTGCCCCTCGTTCCGGGCCACCGGCGAGGAGCAGCACTCGACCCGGGGCCGGGCGCGGCTGCTGCACGAGATGCTCGCCGGGGAGATCGTCACCGACGGCTGGCGCTCCCCCGAGGTGCGTGACGCGCTGGACCTGTGCCTGTCCTGCAAGGGCTGCCGCAGCGACTGCCCCGTGGGCGTGGACATGGCCACGTACAAGGCGGAGTTCCTGCACCGGCACTACGCGGGACGGGTGCGTCCCCTGTCGCACTACTCGATGGGCCTGCTGCCGCAGTGGCTGCGCTGGGCCGCCGCCACCCGGTCGGCGCCGGTGCTCAACACGCTGGCCCGGACGCCGCTCGCGTCTGTCGCGAAGCGGCTGGGCGGCATCACGCCGGAGCGGGACATCCCCCCGCTGGCCCGTACCCCGTTCACCCGCTGGTGGCGCACCGAGGGGCGAAATGCCGCGCCCGCTGCCGGAAGCCGCGTGGTGCTCTGGCCGGACACCTTCACCAACTACCTCTCACCGGAGGCCGGTTCCGGTGCCGCACGGGTACTCCGGGCGGCCGGCATCGAGCCGGTCGTGCCGCCGGGTGCCGTCTGCTGCGGGCTCACCCAGGTCTCCACCGGCCAACTGGGCCGAGCCCGAGCCGTGTTGCGCCGCACGCTTGACCGGATGGAGCCCGCACTGGCCGCCGGACTGCCCGTCACCGTACTGGAACCGCCGTGCGCGGCGGCGCTGCGCACCGACCTGCCGGAGCTGCTGCCGGACGACCCGCGCGCGGCCCGACTGGCCGGACTGGTCCGCACGTTCGCGCAGACCCTGGAGGAGCAGGCCCCCGACTTGGAGCCGCCCCGCCTGGACCGGCCGGTGGCC
>NZ_BAAHCA010001063.1:0-1520 GCF_054776295.1 Streptomyces sparsus | reverse complement strand
CGGCCCGCCCGCCCACCGCGGTCGGGGCCGGACGGCTGCCGGGCCCGAGCGGCTCAGGAGCCGCTGCCGAGCAGCGAGGTGATGGCCTCGGAGGCGCGTCGGGCGGCGGCCTCGGGATCCTGCCCGGTGAGCACGGCCGTCTGGTACTCCTTGATCGGGTTGTTCGCCTCCAGCGCCGCCCAGGAGGGCGAGTTGGGGGTGGCGAAGCCGTTCTTCGCGCCCTTGGCCATGGCGGCGGCTCCCGGGTCGCCGTCGAGCGCGTCGGTCAGCGTCGTCTTGTTGGGCACGTAACTCATCGTGGTGGCGATCTCGCGCTGCCACTTGTCGCCGGTCAGCAGCTTGATGAAGGCGTACGCCTCCTCGGGGTGGCGCGAACGCTCCGACTGGATCAGCACCGAGCCGCCGGTGAAGACGGCGCCCGGCTTTCCCGCCTTCTCGCCGGGAATGGGGAAGTAGCCGAGCTGCCCGGTCAGTTCCGGATTGGCCTCCATGATCATCTTGGCGTGCCCGGGCACCGCGATGACCTGGGCGATCTCGCCCTCCGCGAAGACCTTGTTCTGGTCGGGATTGGCCTCGTCGGAGTCGGTCGGGCCGTTGCCGTAGGACTGGAGCTGCTGGTAGAGCTTCATGCCGCGGATCGCCTCGGGGGAGTCGAGCGCGCCGCGCCACTGCCCGCTCTGCTCGACGGCCAGCTCCCCGCCCTCGTCCCAGATGAACCCGGAGAGCACGTACCAGTTCTGGCCGGGCAGGTAGATGCCCTGCTGGCCGGGCTGGTTCAGCTGTTCGCTGGCCTGGAACCACTGCTCGCGGGTGGCCGGCGGTTCGGTGATGCCCGCGCGTGCGAAGAGGTCCTTGCGGTAGATCACCACGCGGTTCGCGGCGTAGAAGGGGATGCCGAACTGGTAGCCGTCGATCTTGCCCGGCTCCTCCAGGCCCGGGATCCAGTCGTCCCCGCCGAGATCGGCGACCTTGAGCGTGAGGTTCTCCACGCCGCCGCCGGCCACGTACCGGGCGACCTGGGTGTTGCCGACCTCGATGACGTCCGGCGCGTCGTCGGAGGCCAGCGCCGCGGTGACCTTCTCGCCGATGCCCTCCCACTCCTGGACGGTGACCTCGGCCTTGACGCCGGGGTTGCGGGCCTCGAAGTCGCGGACGAAGTCCGCCACCAGCTCGTCGCTGAGGCTGTAGCGCATCAGCCACACGTCGAGCGTGGTCTCCCCGGCGGAGCCGTTCGGTCCGGTACCGCAGGCGGTCGCCACCAGCACCGTTGCCACGGCCAGTGCGGCGGTCCTCGCGCGGGTGCGGCTGAGCATGGTTCCCCCAAGGTGACAGGCTGTTCATCTTCGAACGACTGGCTGAAAGTGTGGGGGAGTCAATGATTGGCATAGACCAATAGGCTGGTCAAGGGTCCACTCGCCGGTAACCCGGAGTTGGCCCGGCGGCTGATCCCGGACGCCGCCGCGGACCCGGTCGACCCGCTCCGAGCCGTCCGCCGCCCGCCGGCTCGCCGCCGCGCGCAC
>NZ_BAAHCA010001062.1:0-1521 GCF_054776295.1 Streptomyces sparsus | reverse complement strand
CGGGGCCGTGCGGCGGCCGGGGTCGCGCCCGTCAGCGGCTCAGCTCCCAACGGGCACCGCCGGGTGTGTCCTCGATGACCAGGCCCGCCCGCTGGAGCTCGGCGCGGATCGCGTCGGCCGTGGCGTAGTCCTTGCGCCCGCGTGCCGCCTGCCGCTGGTCGAGGACCAGCCGCACCAGCGAGTCCACCACACCGTGGAGTTCGTCGCCGCGCTCGCCCGCTCCGGCAGCCCAGTGCGCGTCGAGCGGGTCGAGACCCAGCACCCCGAGCATGGCACGGAGCTCGGCCAGGCAGGTGGCGACGGTCTCCTTGCTGTCGGCGGTGTCCGCGCCGAGCGCCGCGTTGCCCTGCCGCACGGTGTTGTGCACCACCGCCAGCGCCTGCGGGACGCCGAAGTCCTCGTCCATCGCGGCGGCGAAGTCGGCCGGCACCTCGTCGGCGGGCTCGATCGCCCCCGCCCGCTCCACCGCCCGCTGGATGAAGCCCTCGATCCGCGCGAACGCCGTCTCGGCCTCCTGGAGCGCGTCCTCGCTGTACTCGATCATCGACCGGTAGTGCGGCGTGCCGAGGTAGTAGCGCAGCACGATGGGCCGCCAGCGCTTGACCATCTCGGCGACGAGCACCGAGTTGCCCAGCGACTTCGACATCTTCTCGCCGCTCATCGTGACCCAGGCGTTGTGCAGCCAGTAGGTCGCGAAGTCGTCGCCGTAGGCCTTGGACTGGGCGATCTCGTTCTCGTGGTGCGGGAAGACGAGGTCGACGCCGCCGCCGTGGATGTCGAACGCGGGGCCGAGGTACTTGTGCGCCATCGCGGAGCACTCCAGGTGCCAGCCGGGACGACCGGGCCCCCACGGGGTCTCCCACGACGGCTCGCCCGGCTTGACCGCCTTCCACATGGCGAAGTCCCGCGGGTCGCGCTTGCCCGTCTCCCCCTCGCCGGACGGCTGGAGCAGGTTGTCCAGCTCCTGGTTGGAGAGCGAGAGGTAGCCGGGGAAGGAGCGCACGTCGAAGTAGACGTTGCCCTCGGCGGCGTAGGCGTGTCCGCGCTCGATGAGCCCGCGCATCATCTGGATCATCTCCGGCACGTGCCCCGTCGCCCGCGGCTCGTACGTCGGCGGCAGGCAACCGAGCGCGTCGTAACCCTCGTTGAAGGCGCGCTCGTTGTCGTAGCCGATCGACCACCAGGGACGGCCCTGCTCGGCGGACTTGGTGATGATCTTGTCGTCGATGTCGGTGACGTTGCGGACGAAGGTGACGTCGTAGCCGCGGTGGGTGAACCAGCGGCGCATGATGTCGAAGTTCAGCCCGGAACGGATGTGGCCGATGTGCGGGGCCGCCTGCACGGTGGCACCACACAGGTAGATCGAGACGGCGCCCGCGGTGAGCGGGGTGAAATCACGGATCTGCCGGGCGCTGGTGTCGTACAGGCGAATGGTCACCCGTCAAGGGTAGTAGAAACGAGCGGCGCCCTGTGCCGTCGGTACAGGACGCCGTCCCGGCCGCCGCGCCGGGGCCCGGCGCG
>NZ_BAAHCA010001061.1:0-1524 GCF_054776295.1 Streptomyces sparsus | reverse complement strand
CCGGCCCCTGAGGCCGACGTCCGGTGCCGACGCCCGGTGCCGACGTCCGGTGCTGTGACGGTCTTCGGCGCTACGGGGCCGGGCGGCTCGCTGCGGCATCGGGCTGCCGCTCCGCGGCGGCGAGCACGCTGTCGAGCAGGCCGGGGAACAGCGCGTCGAGGTCCGCGCGGCGCAGGGTGTTCATCTTGGCGGTGCCGCGGTAGTCCTGGGTGATCACGCCGCTCTCCCGCAATACCCGGAAGTGGTGCGTGGAGGTCGACTTGCTGACCGGCAGCTCCAGGGCCGAGCAGTTCTGCGGCTCGTCACCGCACCGGGCGAGAGTGCGCACCACGGCCAGCCGCATGGGGTCGGAGAGGGCGTGCAGCACGTGTTCGAGCCGGATGTCCGTGAGGTCGGGATGCGGCAGTTCGCGTCCGGGGGCGGGGACGTGGTGGGTGTTCACGGCTCCATCGTACGAGACCCTTCGTAGTTTGACATTCACCGTAGTACGACGAGTATCGTACGAACACCGCTTCCGGTGCCGCATCCACGAGGAGTCCACGTGAGCACGCTGTTCGAGCCGTACACCCTTCGGTCCGTCACCCTGCCCAACCGGGTGTGGATGGCGCCGATGTGCCAGTACTCCGCCGAGACCACCGGAGCGGGCACGGGCACCGCGAACGACTGGCACTTCGCGCACTACGCGGCCCGTGCGGCGGGCGGCGCGGGGCTGATCCTGCTGGAGGCCACCGGGGTGAGCCCGGAGGGCCGCATCAGCCCGGCGGACCTGGGGATCTGGAACGACGAGCAGGCGTCGGCGCTGCGCCGGATCACCTCCTTCCTGCACGAGCAGGGCACGGTCCCGGGCATCCAGCTCGCCCACGCGGGCCGCAAGGCCTCCACCGAGCGCCCCTGGCTCGGCGGCGGTCCCGTCGAGCCGGCGGACGGCGGCTGGCAGCCGCTGGCACCCAGCCCGGTGCCCTTCGACGCCGGTCATCCGGTACCGGCCGAGCTGACCGTGGACGGGATCGGGCGGATCGTCGCGCAGTTCGCCGACGCGGCCCGCCGCGCGCTGGCCGCCGGGTTCGAGGTGGCGGAGGTGCACGGCGCGCACGGCTACCTGATCGGCGAGTTCCTGTCGCCGTCCACCAACCACCGCACCGACGCCTACGGCGGTGACTTCACCGGCCGCACCCGCTTCGCGCTGGAGGTGGTGGACGCGGTCCGCGCGGTGTGGCCCGCGGAGCTGCCCCTGTTCTTCCGCATCTCGGCCACCGACTGGCTGGAGGAGAACGGCTGGACGGCGGACGACACGGTCCGCTTCGCGGCCGACCTGGCCGCACGCGGTGTGGACCTGCTCGACGTCTCCTCCGGCGGCAACGCGCCCGCGGTCACCATTCCCACCGGCCCCGGCTACCAGGTGCCGTTCGCCGCCCGGGTCCGGAGGGAGGCCGGCCTGCCGACGGCCGCCGTCGGCCTGATCACCGAGCCGGAGCAGGCCGCGAAGATCCTGGCCGCGGGCGAGGCGGACGCCGTGCTGCTCGG
>NZ_BAAHCA010001060.1:0-1526 GCF_054776295.1 Streptomyces sparsus | reverse complement strand
GCTCCCCCGCGTCCGTCCCCGGCACGGTCGCGTCCCGGTCGCCGAGGTTGACCGCGACCAGCAGCGGTCCGTGCCGGAGCGCCAGCCAGCGGGCCTGCTCGTCGTACTCGACGTGCACCTCGGCCAGCGGCACGCCCTCGGGTACGTGCGCGCGGCGCAGGCCGAGCAGGGTGCGGTGCCAGTCCAGCAGCCAGGCGTGGGGCTGCCGCAGGGGTTCCGTCCAGTCCAGGCAGGAGCGGCCCCGGGTCGCCGGGTCCTGCGGGTCGGGGATCCGGGACGCCGACCAGCCGTGCGCGGCGAACTCGCGGCGGCGTCCGCGCCGGACGGCTTCGGCCAGCTCCGGGTCGGTGTGGTCGGTGAAGTACTGCCAGGGCGTGCGGGCGCCCCACTCCTCGCCCATGAACAGCATCGGGGTGCCCGGTCCGCAGAGCACCAGCGCCGCCGCGCAGGCCGACAGTTCCGGACTGATACCGGCGGCCAGCCGGTCGCCGAGCGCCCGGTTCCCGATCTGGTCGTGGGTCTGCGCGTAGACGACGAGGCGCTGCGCGTCGGTGGTGGTCCGGTCGAGCGGTCGTCCGTGACGCCGGCCTCGGAAGGCGGAGTACGTGCCGTCGTGGAAGAAGCCGCCGGTGAGGGTGCGGGCGAGGGCGGCCATCGGGGCGCGAGCGAAGTCCGCGTAGTACCCCTGGTCCTCGCCGGTGAGCGCGACGTGCAGGGCGTGGTGGAAGTCGTCGTTCCACTGGGCGTGCAGCCCGAGGCCGTTGCGTTCCCGCAGTGCCGTGGTGCGCGGGTCGTTCTGGTCGGACTCGGCGATGAGGAAGAGCGGCCGGCCCAGCTCGGCGCTGAGTGCGTCGACCGACGCGGAGAGCGCGGCCAGGAAGTGCTCGGCCCGGGTGTCGACGAGGGCGTGCACGGCGTCGAGCCGCAGCCCGTCGAGCCGGTAGTCGCGCAGGAAGGCGAGAGCGCTGCCGATGAGGTAGTCGCGGACCTCGTCCGAGCCGGGAGCGTCCAGGTTGATCGCCGCTCCCCACGGCGTGTGGTGGCGGTCGGTGAAGTACGGACCGAAGGCGGGCAGCTGATTACCCGAAGGGCCGAGGTGGTTGTGCACCACGTCCAGCACCACGCCCAAACCGTGGCCGTGCGCCGTGTCGACGAAGCGCTTCAGTCCGTCCGGACCGCCGTAGGGCTCGTGCACCGCCCACGGCGCCACACCGTCGTAGCCCCAGCCGTGCCGGCCGGGGAAGGGGCTGACCGGCATCACCTCGACCTGGGTGACGCCCAGCTCGGCCAGCCCGCCCAGCCGCTCCGCCGCCGCGTCGAACGTGCCCGCGTCGGTGAACGTGCCCACGTGCAGCTCGTACAGCACCGAACCGGCCAGGTCGCGCCCCGGCCAGTCGTGCCGCCAGCGGAACGCCGTGTGGTCGACGACGGCGCTCAGCCCTTCCGGGCCGTCCGGCTGCCGCCGCGAGCGCGGGTCGGGGCGCACCGGGCCGTCGTCCAGCACGAAGCCGTAGCGGGCGCCGGCG
>NZ_BAAHCA010001059.1:0-1528 GCF_054776295.1 Streptomyces sparsus | reverse complement strand
CGCGGCTTCGCCGGGGCGGACGGCGAAGCCGAGACCGAACGGGTTCAGGCCGGCGGGCAGCGGCTGGTCCGGTCCCAGCTCCACCTGCGGTGTGCGGTGCGTCAGGGACCAGGTGCGTCCGTCCAGCGCGGCGGCGAGCCAGGAGCTGGCAGTGAGCAGCACCAGGTCCTCGCCCGGGCATCCGGCCGGCCCCGCGCTGAACGGCACCAGGGCCGTGTTGGCCCGTGCGCTGCCATCCAGCCAGCTCTCCGGGGCGAACCGGTCCTTGTCGGGGCCGGCCGTGTCGGACCGGTGCAGGTAGGGGGCGTAGATGACGAACAGGGTGCCTGCCGGGACGGTCCGCCCGTGCCACTCGGTGTCCTCGGTGCTCTCCCGGAGGATGAGCGGCGTGGTGGGCCACAGCCGGACGGCCTCCGTCGCGCAGGCCCGGAGGAAGGGCAGCAGCGGCAGCTCCTCCTCGCGGCTCGCCCTGATCTCGCGCTGCGCCTCCGCGGCCTGCGCCGGGTGGGTGGCGAGCAGTGCCAGGGTCCGCCACACGGTCATGCCGGCCGCGTCGAACGCGAACAGCCAGTGCGGCACCTGGTCGACCGGGTCCGAGCCGTCCGCAGCGCCGCGGGAGCGGGCCTGCGCGATCAGAGCGTCGCTCTCGGCGGCGGCCGCGTAGGCGTTCAGCCGGCGGCTGAAGGCGGCCCGCAGCAGCACGCGGCGGGGGCTGAGCACGGACCAGTTGCCGGCCGCGCGCAGGCTGTCGAGCTGGGAGGTGATGACGGTGTCGTCCCGGGCGACGTCACCGAGCGTGATGCGCCGGACCGCGCGCCACCAGGCCGCGCTGAAGTCGTCCCACGTCAGAGCGGTCCCGGCGGTGTGGTCGGCGAGGAGGTGACCGACCTCCTCGCGCACGATGCGGACCATCCGGTCCGCTGAGCGGTGCACCGGACGGCCGGTGTCGAGCACGTCCTCGTTCACCTGCCGGCGTGCCCGGCGCTCGCTGCCCTCGCTGATGAGCACACCGTGCGGCTGGAACTGGCCCAGCGCGCCGCGCTTCTCCCTGGGGGCGGCGCTGAAGGGCTCCGGGGTCGAGGCCAGCAGGCGTTCGCTGTCGGCCGGGTCCAGGACGAGCGCGGCGGGGCGCCCGCGTTCCAGGAGCATCAGCGGGCCCGGCCCGTATCGTTCGCGCATCTCCCGCGCCACCCGTACGCCCTTGCCGTCCCAGTCCCGGCGGGCGGCCATCGCCATGCCCGCCGGGCGGCGGAGGATGACTCCGCCCGCGACCGCGGGCAGCAGCACGTACCGCAGCGCCCGCAGCCGCTCCTTGGCGTCGGGCGTGGAGAGCTGTCCGTGCGGGCTGTGCGTGTCGGTCCTGTGGTTCATCGAGGCGTGCTCCGTCCGGGTCGCGGCGTGGTGGTACCCGGGTACCTGAGCGGCTCCCGGCAAAACGGCGTACACCCCGCCGGTCGGGGGGCGGCGCCTGTTCGCGGCCGACCGGCAGGGCGTGCGAGGCCGAGCCGAAGGGGCGTCCGGGACGGCC
>NZ_BAAHCA010001058.1:0-1529 GCF_054776295.1 Streptomyces sparsus | reverse complement strand
CGCCACCGAGCTGCGCGACGAACTCGCCGACCGGGGCGTCGACGTCACCCTGGCCGCCTGCGACGTAGGCGACCGGGAGGCGCTGCGCGGCCTGCTCGGCACGATCCCCGCCGACCAGCCGCTCGACGCGGTGTTCCACGCCGCCGGCTCCCTCGACGACGGCGTGATCGACGCGCTCGACCCCGGCCGCATGGCGCCCGTCCTGCGCGGCAAGGCATCCGCCGCGCGCCACCTGCACGAGCTGACCCGCGACCTGGGCCTGTCCCGGTTCGTGCTGTTCTCCTCCACGGCGGGTGTGCTCGGCGGCGCCGGACTGGCCAACTACGCGCCGGGCAACGCCTATCTCGACGCCCTCGCTGAGGAGCGCCGCGCCGACGGGCTGCCCGCCACCGCCGTCTCCTGGGGCCTGTGGGCCGACGGCGGCATGGTCGGTGACGCGGCGGGCGAGCGCATGCGCCGCTACGGCGTGCACCCCATGGACACGGCCACCGCCTGCGAGGCACTCGGCCGCGCCCTGGACCTGGACGACACACACGTCGTCGTCACCGACATCCGCTGGGACACCTACGCGGCGTCCTTCACCGCACCGCGCCCCAGCCGCCTCCTGGACGAACTCCCCTCCGCCCGCAAGGCGCTGGAGGCGCTGCGCGAGAACACCGAGGCGTCCACGACCGGGGGCTCCTCGCTGCAGGCGCACCTCGCCGCCCTGCCCGACTACGAGCGCGCCGGAGCCGCCCTGGACATGGTCCGCGGCCACGTCGCCACCGTGCTCGGCCACCCGTCCGCCGACGCGGTCGACCCGGAACGGCCCTTCACCGACCTCGGCATCGACTCCCTCAGCGCGGTCGAACTGCGCAACGGCATGAACCGCGTCACCGGCCTCAGCCTGCCCAGCACCCTCGTCTTCGACCATCCCACCTGCCGGGCCCTGGCCGACTTCCTGCTGGCCGAGGTCTCGGACCGCGAGCTGCCCGGCGAGACGACGGCAGCCGTGGCGCGGACCGCCGCCGCCGACGACCCCATCGCCGTCGTCGCCATGGGCTGCCGCTTCCCCGGGGGCATCAGCACCCCGGAGCAGCTGTGGAGTCTGCTCGCGAACGGCGAGGAGGGCCTGGTGCCCTTCCCCGAGGACCGCGGTTGGGACCTGGAGGCGCTCTACGATCCCGAGCCCGGCAAGGCCGGCAGCGTCTACACCCGCACCGGCGGCTTCCTGGAAGACGTCGGCGGGTTCGATCCCGCGTTCTTCAACCTCTCGCCGCGTGAGGCGGTGGCGATGGATCCGCAGCAGCGGTTGCTGCTGGAGATGGCGTGGGAGGCGTTCGAGCGGGCGGGTATCGACCCGCGGACGCTGAAGGGTTCGCGGACCGGCGTCTTCGCCGGCACCAACGGCCAGGACTACTCCGCCATGCTCGCTGCCTCGGGCGACGACTACGAGGGCTACATGCTCACCGGGAACGCCGCCAGTGTCGTCTCCGGTCGGTTGTCGTACACGTTCGGTTTGGAGGGGCCGGCGGTGACGGTGGATACGG
>NZ_BAAHCA010001057.1:0-1530 GCF_054776295.1 Streptomyces sparsus | reverse complement strand
CGCGCCCCGGAGGCGGACCCCCGACCGGGCTGGCGACCGGTACGCGGACGGCCCGGCGGCCCGCGGACCGGCCCGATTAGGCTGGGCCCGTCCCAGCACCGCGCACGGCAGGAGTTCGGCAGTGTCGACACGCAAGCCCATCGACTCATGGCTCACCGACATGGACGGGGTGCTGATCCACGAAGGCGTGCCGATCCCGGGTGCGGACGCCTTCATCAAGCGGCTGACGGAATCGGGCAAGCCGTTCCTGGTGCTCACCAACAACTCCATGCAGACGCCGCGCGACCTGCACGCCCGCCTCTCCAGGCTCGGGTTGGACGTGCCGGTGGACAACATCTGGACGTCGGCGCTCGCCACCGCCAAGTTCCTCGACGACCAGCGTCCCGGCGGCACCGCCTACGTCATCGGTGAGGCCGGGCTGACCACCGCGCTGCACGACATCGGGTACGTGCTCACCGACTCCAGCCCCGACTACGTGGTGCTCGGCGAGACCCGCACCTACAGCTTCGAGGCGCTCACCAAGGCGATCCGCCTCATCATCGGCGGCTCCCGCTTCATCGCCACCAATCCCGACGAGACCGGCCCCTCCACCGAGGGACCGCTGCCCGCGACCGGCTCGGTGGCGGCGCTCATCACCAAGGCGACCGGTCAGGAGCCGTACTTCGTCGGCAAGCCCAACCCGCTGATGATGCGGGCCGGGCTCAACAAGATCGGCGCCCATTCGGAGAGCAGCGCCATGATCGGCGACCGGATGGACACCGACGTGCTGGCCGGACTGGAGGCGGGCATGGAGACCTTCCTGGTGCTGACCGGTCTGACCCGCCCGGAGGAGGTCGAACGGCACCCGTTCCGGCCGTCGCAGGTGATGAACTCCATCGCCGACCTCGTCGACCGCATCTGACGTCCCGCCCCACCGCCGGCCCCTGGCGGAAGCCGGGCGCGGGTGGGCGCGGGGTGGCCGGGGGCGGGACACCGGGCGCGCGCGTGACCCGATCGGCGGCCTCTCGGATGCGGTCCGGGCCCGGCGGGTGAATCTTCGGTAAGTACCGAGCCGGAGGTTCTTGATGAGTACCGCACGCACCACCAGGGTCACGTTCTGCACGGCACTGGTCACGCTCGCCGTCTGCGCCTCGCAGGCCGCACCCGCCGCGGCCCGGGCCGCCTACGAAAACCCCTACGGGGGCGGGTCGGTGGTGGTCTACCCCACGTCCGTCCAAGCCGGCGGTGAGGTCAACCTGCGGGTGGACGCCTGCGACGGGGACAAGGGCATCGCCCGTTCCAAGGCGTTCGTCGCCTCGGTCGCGCTCAAGCCCGCCGCCGACCGGACGCTCACCGCGGACGCCAGCATCCGCAAACCGATCCAGCCGGGCTCGTACCAGATCACCGTCGACTGCTACGACAAGACCGGCAACCTCAAGCCCGCCATCGCCGAGGGCCGTGTCACCGTCGTCGGGCAGCGCCCGACCCACCGCCCCCTCCCGCTGGAGCCCACCGCTCCGGTGCGGGCCGGCGGCGGCGGCACCGCGACCG
>NZ_BAAHCA010001056.1:0-1533 GCF_054776295.1 Streptomyces sparsus | reverse complement strand
AGCCGTCCCACGCCGGCCCCGCGGCGGGCCGTTCCGGCACGCCGGCCGGCCGCGTCACACCCACGGGCCCCGCCCCGTCTTCGGACTCCACCCCCCGCGACGCACCCCCAGGACCCGACGCCCATCCAGGAAAGGCCCTCTGATGACGCTCGACCGCCGTACCCTGACCGCCGCCGCCGTGGCGCTGACCTGCACGCTGGGGCTCACCGCCTGCGGCGGCTCCGACTCCGGTTCCGGTTCCGACTCCGGGGACGCCGGCGCGGACGGCACCCGTACCGTGCAGACCGCGCACGGCGAGGTGGAGGTGCCCGAGGAACCGAAGCGGGTCGTCGTGCTGGACACGGCGGAGCTGGACTCGGCGCTCACCCTCGGGGTGAAGCCGGTCGGCGCCACCCGCTCGGACGTCGCCTCCGGATTCCTGACGTACCTGTCGGACAAGCAGACCGCGGGCATCGCCGACGTCGGCAAGATCGCCGCTCCCAACCTGGAGAAGATCGCCGAGCTGGAGCCGGACCTCATCCTGGGCAGCGACGTGCGCGACGAGGAGCGCTACGACGAGCTGTCGAAGATCGCCCCGACCGTCTTCACCGAGTCCACCGGGCTGGAGTGGAAGGAGAACTTCGAGCTGCACGCGGAGGCCCTCGGCAAGGAGACCGAGGCCGAGAAGGTCGTCACCGACTACCGCAGCCACGCCGACGAGGTGACCGAGGCCCTCGGCGGTCAGAAGGCGGCGAAGGAGCTGGAGACCAACGTGGTCCGGTTCGTCGAGGGTGCCGACACCCGCATCTACGGCGACGGCAGCTACATCGCCACCGTGCTCAAGGACGTGGGCCTCGGCCGGCCGGCGATCGTGGAGAAGGCCACCGCCTACGACGGCCTGATGCTGGAGATCAGCCCCGAGCAGGTCGACAAGGCCGACGCGGACGTCGTCTTCTACACCTCCTACGGGGACCCGGCCGAGTCCGGCGAGGCGAAGGCCGTGGACAGCGGACTGTGGAAGGACATGCAGGTCACGAAGGACGGCAACGTCTTCCGCGTGAACGACGAGACCTGGATCCAGGGCATCGGCTACACCGCGGCGGAGACCATTCTCGACGAGATCGAGCAGAAGCTCGCCAAGTGACCGCAGACCCCGGGGGCGCGCAGCCGGCCCCCGGGGCGGGGCACCGGACGCCCCCGGCTCGCCCCTGAGACATCGGCGGTGGGTCAGCCCGCCGGGCGGCGGGCGCGCCAGACCAGGAACAGGGCACTGGCGACCGCCGCACCCCGGAGCACCCACGGATAGGCGCCGGTCAGCGCCTCCTGCACCTGGCCGTCGGCGATCGGATCACCCCACCGGCCGTCCGCGCGTCCCCACAACCACACCAGGCCGGCGCCCACCACGAGTCCCGGCATGCCCAGCACCGCCCACTTGGCTTCGAGGCGGCTGAGCCGGGGCGACCACCAGGCCAGCACCCAGCCCACACCCAGCGCGACCAGCGAACCCAGCGCGGCCCCGGCCACCAGGGCCAGCGCCGCCAGCAGCTCCACCAC
>NZ_BAAHCA010001055.1:0-1534 GCF_054776295.1 Streptomyces sparsus | reverse complement strand
CGGCGCCCATGGGCGTGCGGGCGGGGGCGCCGGGGCCGGTGGGGGCGATGGTGTGCCGCCAGGCGCCGAGCAGGACGAGGCCGCCGCAGAGGGCGAGGGCGGTGGCGAGCACGGACGTGGTGAGCGTCGGGGCGAGGGTGCCGCCGTCGAACCAGTCGGGCAGGGTGCCGTAGAGCAGGCCGAAGGCCAGGGACGGTACGGCGAGCACCCAGAGCACGGTGTTCATGGCGAGTGGCTGGCGGCCGTGGTCGGGGGCGGGTTCCCCGTTGCCCTGGAATGCCAGCAGCCACAGCCGGGCCGCGTAGGCGGCGGTGAGCAGGGCGGTGGCCAGGCCGGCGGTGAGGACGAGCCAGCCGGCGCCGGCGGGGACCGCTGCGGTGGGTTCCAGGGCGGCGTGCTCGGCGGCGGCCAGGACGGCTTCCTTGGAGAAGAAGCCGGCGAAGGGCGGCAGGGCGGCGAGTGCCAGCAGGGCGACGGTCATCGTCCAGAAGGCGTCGGGGGCGCG
The DNA here is from genome assembly GCF_054776295.1 of Streptomyces sparsus. Classification (NCBI taxonomy): domain Bacteria; kingdom Bacillati; phylum Actinomycetota; class Actinomycetes; order Kitasatosporales; family Streptomycetaceae; genus Streptomyces; species Streptomyces sparsus. Next base: position 1,029 of record NZ_BAAHCA010001055.1, on the reverse strand, counting down.
TCGGGCGAGGCCGCGCATGCGGGACATGGCGGCCAGCGAGTTGGTGCCGGCGGCGTGGATGAGCACGCCGGCGCCGAGGAACAGCACGGCCTTGAAGGCGCCGTGCGAGATGAGGTGGAAGACGGCGGCGCCGCGGTCGGCGACGGCGAGCGCGCCGGTCATGTAGCCGAGTTGGCCGAGGGTGGAGTAGGCCAGTACCCGTTTGATGTCGTCCTGGGCGAGGGCGGCGAGCGCCGAGCCGACCATGGTGGTGCCGGCGAGGACGGCGAGCACGGTCAGCGCCGCGGCGGAGGCGGTGAACACGGGCAGCAGCCGGGCGACGAAGTAGACGCCGGCGGCGACCATGGTGGCGGCGTGGATGAGAGCGGACACCGGGGTCGGGCCGGCCATGGCGTCGGGCAGCCAGGTGTGCAGGGGGAACTGGGCGGACTTGCCCGCGACGCCGGTGAGCAGCAGCAGCGCGATGACGGTGGGGTGGTCGAGCTGGAAGTCGGAGAGGCTGGAGGTGAGGCGGGTGACGATGGTGCTGATGCGGAAGGTGCCCGCCTCGGAGCCCAGCGCGAGAATGCCGATCAGGAACGGCACGTCGCCGAGTTTGGTGACGAGGAACGCCTTGAGTGACGCGGCCCGGGCGGCGGCCGTCTCCCAGTAGTGGCCGACGAGGAAGTACGAGCAGATGCCCATGACCTCCCAGCCGACGAGCAGCATGATCAGGTCGTCGCTGTAGACGACGAGCAGCATCGCGGCGGTGAACAGGGAGACCAGCGCGGCGTAGGAGGCGTAGCGCGGGTCGTCGTGGAGGTAGGCGGTGGAGTACAGCTGCACGCAGGTCGCTACGACGCCGACGAGTACGGCGACGAGCACGGCGAAGCCGTCGAGGTGGAAGGCCAGCTCGACGGGCAGCATGCTGTTGCCGGTCGGGGTGAGGCGGGTGGCCGCGGTGACGGCCTGGTCGCCGGTGCCGCCGCCCTGCCGGACGGCGACGAGCACGGCGAGCACCGCGGCGGTGGCGGTGGGCAGCACGGCGAG
>NZ_BAAHCA010001054.1:0-1541 GCF_054776295.1 Streptomyces sparsus | reverse complement strand
CGCCCGCGCCGCGGACCGCTGTCGTCGGCGGCGGCATCGCCGGCATCGACGCGGTGACGGCGCTGGCCGAACGCGGCGTGCACGTCACGCTCTACGAACGCGATCCGCAGCTGGGTGGACGCCTCGCCGGCTGGCAGGTGGACCTCGCCGACGGCTCCACGCCCACCATGAGCCGGGGCTTCCACGCCTTCTTCCGCCAGTACTACAACCTCCGGGGCCTGTTGCGCCGGGTGGACGGTCCGCTGCGCACCCTGCGCGGACTGCCCGACTATCCGCTGGTCCACCGGGACGGGCTCCGGGACAGCTTCCGGCACGTGCCGCGCACCCCACCGTGGAACGCGATGGCGTTCACCGCGCTGAGCCGGTCGTTCCGGACCCGGGACCTGCTGCGGATGTCGCCACGGGCCGCACTTCCCCTGCTCGACGTGCGGGTGCCCGACGTCTACGAGCGACTCGACGGCGTCAGCGCCTGGGACTACCTGAACTCCATCGCGTTCCCGCCCAGCGCCCGGCACCTCGCCTTCGAGGTGTTCTCCCGCAGCTTCTTCGCCGATCCCAGGGAGCTGTCCGCCGCCGAGCTGGTGCTGATGTTCCACATCTACTTCCTCGGCTCCAGCGAGGGCCTGCTCTTCGACGTGCCCGACGAGCCCTACCCCCAGGCGCTCTGGGACCCGCTGGCGCGCTACCTGAAGGGGCACGCAGCGCAGATCCGCACCGCCACCCCCGTCCGGTCCGTCCGCCCCCGCGCCGACGGCGGCTTCACCGTGCGCACGGACACGGGCGAGGAAGCGGACCCGGGGGAGGACGTGGACGCCGTCGTCCTGGCACTGGACACCGGCGGGCTGCGCGCACTCGTGGAGCAGTCGCCCGAACTCGGTGACGGCCCCTGGCGCGACCGCGTCTCGCGCCTGCGCACCGCGCCGCCGTTCCTGGTCTCCCGGCTCTGGCTGGACCGGCCGGTGCGCGGGGACCGGCCCGGGTTCCTGGGCACCGGCGGCTTCGGCCCGCTGGACAACGTCAGCGTCCTGGAACGCTGGGAGGGTGAGGCGGCCCGCTGGTCCGGCGCGCACGGCGGCTCCGTCGTCGAGCTGCACGCCTACGCGCTGAGCACCACCGACCGGGCCGCCGCGCAGGAGGAGCTGCTCGCCCAACTGCACGAGGTGTATCCGGAAACCCGCGACGCGAAGATCATCGACGCCCGGCACGAGTGGCGCGAGGACTGCCCCCTGTTCCCCGTCGGCCGCTCCGCCGACCGTCCCACCGTGCGGACCTCGCACCCGCACCTGACCGTGGCCGGCGACCTGGTCCGGCCCGACCTGCCGGTGGCCCTGATGGAACGGGCGGCGACCACCGGCTTCCAGGCCGCGAACGCGCTGCTGGAGACGTGGGGGGTGCGGGGGCAGACGCTCTGGACCGTGCCGCAGTCCGGCCGTTCGGCTCCACTGCGCCTGCTGTCCCGACTCGCCGACCGTCCGGCCGCGCCCCTGCCGGGCTGACGGCCCGCCACCACCGCAGCGGGCTCCGTCGCCGGCGGCCGGTCA
>NZ_BAAHCA010001053.1:0-1543 GCF_054776295.1 Streptomyces sparsus | reverse complement strand
CTGCCGGCCGGCGGGCGAAGGCGGACCGGCAGCCGGGTCTGTCAGGTGGTGCGTCCGGCGGGTGTCAGCACTCGCCGCGCCAGGTGGCGGACTTGATCACCACACCGGAAACGAAGTTGATCTTGTACTGGCCCGGGCCCGGGTTGTAGTGCAGGCAGCGGCTCCAGGTGTTTCCGTTGTAGGTCCACGTCAGCTGGATGTGGTCCGCTCCGGGATACACGACCCCGTTGTTGAACACGGAGCGGACCGCGGCGCTGCCGGACCAGTTGCCCGCGGAACGGACCACCAGCGTGCCGGTCTGGTTCTGGCCCGTGTAGGCGCAGAAGTTGCCCTTGCCGCAGCCCGGCGGATTGGGCTCGGCCGAGGCGGTGGGCGCGGTCGCCACAACACCTGCGAAAGCCGCGGCGGACGCGAGGACCGCGATCGAGCGCATGCGCATGGATGGTTCCCCCTTCAAGCCGTTCTCGGTCGGTCGATGCGGCAGCACCGTAGTGCCGGGAAAGCCGCATAGCGAGTATTCGGTAAGATCATCCGTAGAAAGGCCGAAAAGCGGCGTGTGGCAGTGCCGACGGCCTAATCGTGCGGGGACGGCAGCGGGGCCGACGTCGTCCGTGGGCGGGAACGCGGACCGGGCGGCGGTCGGGTCGCTGAATCCGCACGGCAGCCGGAACCGGTGGGACCGGTGAAGCCGGACGACGGGCGAAAGGCGCTTGCGGGCGTGGCGACAATGGCCGGATGGACTGGAACGTCATGCCCGAACCCGTCGACGACCCGGTGGCCGAGCAGCTGCTGCGCGCCTACTACACGGAGATCGTCGGGCGGTACCACGGGCGGAAGGCCGATCCGTGTGAGGTCGCCGCGGCGATGGCCGACGAGCCGAGCGGTGATCTGACCCCGCCCGACGGTGTGTTCCTCGTCGCCCGCAGGGCGGGAGCGCCGGCTGGGTGCGCGGGCGTGCGGCTGCTGGAGCCGGAAGTGGCAGAGCTGGCGCGCCTGTTCGTGCGCACGGAGGACCGTGGGGCGGGTGGCGGCGCGGCCCTGCTGGCCGCCGTCGAGCGGGCGGCACGCGATCTCGGCGCCCGTGTGGTGCGACTGGACACCCGACGCGACCTGGTGGAGGCCAGGGCGCTCTACGCCCGGCACGGTTACCGGGAGATCCCCGCCTATCACCACGGCCCCTATGCCGACCACTGGTTCGAGAAGCGCCTCGACGGGGCGGGCGCCGCATCGCCGGAACCCGCGGGCTGAGCGGTGCAGCCGCCCCGGCCGCCCCGGAGGGCGGGCCGGGGCGCGGCTCAGCTGCCGGGTGGCGGACGCAGTACCACACCGATATGGGCGGCGGCGGTGGAGAGGTGGCGGCGCACCTCGCGCAACTGCTCCTGGTCGACGCCGTGGTCCCGGGAGGCGTCGCGGACGTCGTCGCGGAACCGGTCGAGCAGCCGGGTCAGTTCCCGGGCCGGGTCGCTGACGCCGGCAGCCGGCTCGTGACCCCACTCGGGAACGGCGGCGTCGGTTGGCAGACCGGCGCCCGGTGCGGCGGTCG
>NZ_BAAHCA010001052.1:0-1545 GCF_054776295.1 Streptomyces sparsus | reverse complement strand
GGCTGCTGTCCCGGCGCGCCGGGACAGCAGCCGTGGCAGCCACCGCGGCAGCGGCCGTTGCGGGCTTCGCCGCCCATCGGGGTTCCCTCGGTGCCGCGATGGCGATCGGCCCGGCCCTCGGCGCCGCCGTGGCGGTGGCCGTGGTGTGGGGCTACCAGGCCCTGTACCGGGAGAGCGAACAACGCAGACGCCTGATCGAAGAGCTCACAGCCACGCGCGCCGACCTGGCCTCCGTCCAGCACACCGCCGGTGTGCTGGCCGAACGCGAACGCCTCGCTCGTGAGATCCACGACACCCTGGCCCAGGGCCTGTCCAGTATCCAGTTGCTGCTACGCGCCGCCGAGCGCGCACTGCCCGGCGCTCCGGACAGTGCCGCCCGGCACGTCGACCAGGCCCGCCAGACCGCCGTCGACAACCTCGCCGAGGCCCGCCGCTTCGTCGCCGCACTCCCCCCGCCTGCCCTGGAAGGCACCTCGCTCGCCGGTGCCCTGGAACGCCTGTGCGCCACGACCAGCGCACGCCACGGGCTCACCGCGCGCTTCCGGATCATCGGCGACCCCGTACCCCTGCCGACCGCACACGAGGTCGCACTTCTGCGGATCGCCCAGTCCGCCCTCGGCAACACCGTCCACCACGCCCGCGCCGACACCGTCGACGTCACTCTCAGCTACGTCGGCGATCACGTTGCCATGGACATCGTGGACGACGGACGCGGCTTCGACCTCCACCGCCTGTCCGCTTTTGCCTCGGGGGCCGGTGGTTTCGGGCTGGCCGCCATGCGCGCCCGCGTCGACGCTCTCGGCGGCACCTTCGCCGTGGAGGCCGCACCCGGCCACGGCACCGCTCTGGCTGCCCGGCTGCCCCTCGCACCCGACCCCGACCCCGGGGGCCTCTCATGACCGACACCCCCATCCGCCTGCTTCTGGCCGACGACCATCCCGTCGTGCGGGCCGGGCTGCGCGCGGTGCTGGAGACCGAAGACGGCATCGAGGTGGTGGCCGAGGCTGCCACCGCGGAGGACGCCGTCACCCGTGCGGCCCTGGGCGACATCGACGTCGTCCTGATGGACCTCCAGTTCGGCAGCGGGATGAACGGGGCCGAGGCCACCGCCGCCATCACCGCCCGACCGGGAGGACCCCGGGTACTGGTCGTCACCACCTACGACACCGACGCCGACACCCTTCCCGCCATCGAGGCCGGCGCCACCGGGTACCTCCTCAAGGACGCGCCGCCCGAGGACCTGGTCACCGCCGTGCACACCGCCGCCGCCGGCCGCACCACCCTGGCACCGTCCGTCGCCCACCGGCTGCTGAACCGGCTGCGTACCCCGGGCACCGCCCTGACCCGGCGTGAGACCGAAGTGCTCGTCGCGGTGGCCGATGGCCTGTCCAACCAGGCCATCGGCCACCGTCTGCACCTCACCGAAGGCACCGTCAAATCCCACCTGGCGCGCATCTACGTCAAGCTCGGCGTCGACTCACGCACCGCCGCCGTCGCCACCGCCACCGGTCTCGGCCTCATCCGGCGCTGACCGCGGCCCGCCCG
>NZ_BAAHCA010001051.1:0-1546 GCF_054776295.1 Streptomyces sparsus | reverse complement strand
CAGGACCCAGGTGCCGGTGAGGGCGGGGCGGCCCGGGCCCTCTTCGAGCGGGCGCCAGGTGATGCGGTAGCGCCAGCGGTCGGCGGTGGCCCGGTCGGCGCTGCGCCTGCGGTAGCGGGCCAGCGCGGGGAGGAGGCCGTCCACGGTGCCCTGGTCCAGGTCGAGGGCCGCGGACAGGGTGGGCAGGTCGCCCGCCTCGACGGCTTGCCAGAACGGGGCGTCCGCGGTGGCGGAGGTGTCGGGGGCGGGGTCCTCGGGAGTGAACGTGGGCCAGTAGGTGCGGCGTTGGAAGGCGTAGGTGGGCAGATCCGTGCGGTTGCCGGTCTCGTCGTGGACGGTGCTCCAGTCGACCGGGCCGCCGCGGACGGCGAGTTCGGCCACGGACGTCAGGAACCGCTCGGGACCGCCCTCGGTGCGGCGGAGGGTGCCGAGGACCGCGCCGTCGGGCACGCCCAGTTCGTCGAGGATGTCACCCACCGCGGTGGTGACCACCGGGTGCGGGCCGACTTCGACGAACACGTGGTGTCCGGCGGTGGCGAGGTCGCGGACGGTCGCCTCGAAGCGGACCGTGTCGCGGATGTTGCGGTACCAGTAGTCGGCGTCGAGCGTGGTGGTGTCCTCGACGCGGGCGGCGGTGACGGTGGAGTGGAAGGGGATCTCGGCAGGACGCGGCCTCACCGGCGCGAAGCCGGCGAGGAGGGCGTCGCGGACCTCCTCCACCTGGGCGGAGTGGGAGGCGTAGTCGATGGCGACCCGGCGGGCGCGCACACCGTCGTCGGTGAGTTCCCGCAGCAGTTCGGCGAGTGCCCCCGCCTCGCCGGAGACAGCGACGGAGCGCGGGCCGGTGACCGAGCCGACGCAGATCCGGCCGTCGTGGCGGGCCAGCCGCCGTTCCACCTCGGCGAGCGGCAGCGGGACGGACAGCATGCCGCCGCGGCCGGTGATGGCGGTGAGCGCCCGGGAGCGGGTGACGACGATCCGGGCCGCGTCGGCGAGGGTGAGCACTCCGGCGATGTAGGCGGCGGCCACCTCGCCCTGACTCTGCCCGGCCACTGCGGCGGGCTGGATACCGCAGGACTGCCACAGGCGGGCGAGGGCCACGCAGACGACGAAGAGGGTGGGCTGGACCACGTCGGGGCGGTTCAGCGGCAGGGCGCCGGGGGCGCGCCGCAGCACGTCGAGCACCGACCAGTCGGTGAATACCTCGACCGCGGTGGCGGCTTCGGTGAAGTGCTCCCGGAACCGGGCGTCGGAGTCGAGGAGTTCGGTGGCCATGCCCTCCCACTGCGGGCCATGACCGGGGAACAGGAAGACGGGGTCGCCCTCGGTGTCGGCGAGGCCGCGGACCACTCCGGCGGCGGGTGTGTCGTCGGCCACGGCGGTGAGGGAGCGCAGCAGCCCCTCTCGGTCGCCGGCGACGACCACGGCCCGGTGTTCGAGGGCGGGCCGGGTCGCGGCGAGGGACCAGGCGAGGTCGGCGGGCCTGGGCGCCTCCTCCCCCAGGGTCCTCAGGTGGTCGGCGAGGTAGGCGGCCTGGGCGCGCAGG
>NZ_BAAHCA010001050.1:0-1546 GCF_054776295.1 Streptomyces sparsus | reverse complement strand
CCCACCGTGGACCTGGCCCGGGCCGTCGGCCTGGTGCACCTCGCGCAGGGCCGCTACGGCGAGGCCGTGCGTGTGCTGACCAGCGTGACCGCGCGGGCCGACCAACCGCGCTTCCACGAGACGCTGGGCAGCGCCCTGATGGCCGTCTCCCGCTACGAGGAGGCCGAGACGCACCTGCTGCTCGCCACCGCCGCCCCCCACACCGCGGCCAAGGCCTTCAGCCGTCTGGCCCGCCTCGCGTGGCTGCGCGGGGACCACACGACCGCCCGCGGTCGCGCCCGTTCGGGGCTGGACGCCGAGCCCGTCAACCGCACCTGCCGCGCCCTGTACCTGGCCGAGCCCGCCGAACCGGCAGCCGGGACCGGGCAGTCGGCCGTGGCGCCCGGGCAGCAGTGGGCGCACGTCGCGCTCTACGCCACCGGGCAGGAGAACGCCGGCGACAAGGTGCTGCCCGAGGCGGTACGGGCCTGTCTGGGCGAACAGGCCGGCGGCGGCCCGGACTCCGGCCGCTGGCACCCGGTCGAGGTGCACCGGCTGTTCGACGACGCCGCGCTGGAGGAGGTCAACAGCCGCCGGGCGCTGGTCGTCGGTGGCGGCGGGCTGTTCCTGCCCGACACCTGGCCCAACGGCAACAGCGGCTGGCAGTGGAACGTGCCGGACGCGAACCTGCGCCGGATCACCGTGCCGCTGGCCGTCTTCGCCGTCGGCTACAACGTCTTCGCAGGCCAGGGCTACGAACGGGAACGGTTCAGCACCGCCCTGCGCACGCTCGTCGAACAGTCGGCGTTCTTCGGCCTGCGCAACCGCGGCTCGGTCGAGCGGGTCCGCGACCTGCTCCCCGCCGAACTGCGCGAGAAGGTGGTCCACCAGCCCTGCCCCACCACCGTCACCCGGCAGATCACCGACGGCTGGCAGGACCCGGCCGAGCGGGACGACACCGTGCTGCTCAACTGCGCCTACGACCGTGCGGCGCTGCGCTTCGGCCAGGGCTACGGCCACTTCCTCGACCAACTGGCCCGTGCCGTCCGTACGTTGCGGTCGCACGCCGACGTCCGCTGCGCCGCGCACACCCCCGCCGACGAGCAGGTGGTGCACGACCTGCGCCGGGAGCACGGCCTGACCCTGCCGGTCCAGCCGCTCTACGACCTCTCCAACGACGGGATCCGGGACGTCTACCGGCGGACCCGGCTGGTCATCGGCATGCGCGGGCACGCCGGCATGATCCCGTTCGGCTGCGGCACGCCGGTGCTGAGCCTGGTCTCGCACCCCAAGCTGGCGTACTTCCTCGCCGACATCGACCGCCCCCAGTGGGGCGTGTCCGTGCACGATCAGCACCTCGCGGACAGCCTGACCGAGCGGGCCGTAGCGCTGCTCGACGACCACGAGGCGGCCGTCGCCGACGTGCACGACCGGCAGCAACTGCTGTGGCGGATCACCCGGGACAACCTGGCGACGCTGCGCACCGCGGTCGGCGACGCCTCCGCGGCCCCGCCGCTGCCCGCTCCCCGCACCGGCACCGAACGCGCCTGACAGCGGGCGGGCGCAC
>NZ_BAAHCA010001049.1:0-1548 GCF_054776295.1 Streptomyces sparsus | reverse complement strand
TCAGTGGCCGGCGGTGAGTTGTCCGGCGAGCTTGTCGTGCATTTCGGCGCTGGGTTTGTTGAGGCCGATGATGGTGGCCTTTTTGCCGCGTGCGGCGTACTTGGTCTCGATGGCGTCGAGTGCGGCGACGGAGGAGGCGTCCCAGATGTGGGCGCTGGAGAGGTCGATGACGACGTCGTCGGGGTCGTCGCGGTAGTTGAACTGGTAGACGAGGTCGTTGGAGGAGGCGAAGAAGAGTTCGCCCGTCACGGAGTAGACGACCTGGTTGCCGTCGGGGTCGACGACGCCGGAGACGTTGGCGAGGTGGGCGACGCGCTTGGCGAAGATGACCATCGCGGTGATGACACCGACGATGACGCCGATGGCGAGGTTGTGGGTGATGACGACGACGGCGACGGTGACGGCCATGACGGCGGTCTCACCCAGCGGCATGCGCTTGAGGGTCTTGGGCTGGACGGAGTGCCAGTCGAAGGTGGCGAAGGCGACGAGGATCATCACCGCGACCAGGGCGGCCATCGGGATGTCCGACACCACCGGACCGAAGGAGATGCACAGCACCATCAGGAAGACGCCGGCGAGGAAGGTGGACAGGCGGGTGCGGGCGCCGGAGGTCTTCACGTTGATCATGGTCTGGCCGATCATGGCGCAGCCGCCCATGCCGCCGAAGAAGCCGGTGATGATGTTGGCGACGCCCTGGCCGATGGACTCGCGGGTCTTGTTGGAGTGGGTGTCGGTGATGTCGTCGACGAGCTTGGCCGTCATCAGCGACTCCATCAGGCCCACCAGCGCGAACGCGAACGAGTAGGGCGCGATGATCGTCAGCGCCTCCACGGTGAGCGGCATGTCGGGCAGGCCGGGCACGGGGAGGGAGGAGGGCAGTGCGCCCTTGTCACCGACGGTCGGCACGGCCAGCCCGGCACCGACGGTGATCACGGTGAGGATGACGATCGCGACCAGCGGCGCGGGGACCACTGTGGTGATCTTGGGGAAGAAGACCATCAGGGCGAGCCCACTGACCACGAGGGGGTAGACCGCGAACGGCACGTCGCGCAGCTCGGGCACCTGGGCCATGAAGATGAGGATGGCGAGGGCGTTGACGAAGCCGACCATGACCGAGCGGGGCACGAACCGCATCAGCTTGGCGACACCGACGGCGCCCATCACGATCTGCATCAGACCGCCGAGAATGACCGCGCCGATCAGGTATCCGAGGCCGTACTCGTGGTTGAGAGGGGCGATGACGAGGGCGATCGCGCCGGTGGCGGCGGAGATCATCGCCTTGCGGCCACCGACGATCGAGATGACCACGGCCATCGTGAACGACGCGAACAGACCCACCGCCGGGTCCACCCCGGCGATGATCGAGAAGGAGATCGCCTCCGGGATCAACGCCAGCGCGACCACCAGGCCCGCCAGGACCTCGGTACGGAACACCTTCGACGACGCCAGCCAGTCAGGCCGGGACAGACACGGCCGGAAGACCGCGGACAACGTGGAGGACATGCAACCGTCTCTGCTCAGGCGCACAGGCACGGCTGCACGCGCATC
>NZ_BAAHCA010001048.1:0-1549 GCF_054776295.1 Streptomyces sparsus | reverse complement strand
GACCTGCGCCGGGCGAGCACGCCGAGCGTCACGTCCACGGCCAGGAACGCCAGCAGACCGAGCCCGATGAGCGGCACGAACCAGCCGACCGCCACCGTCACGGCGAGCAGCGGCAGCCACCACAGCACGGGCACCCGGCGCAGCGCGCCGCGCGGGTGGGGGCGCCCGAAGGTGAGCCGGTTGCCGCTGTCGGGGCGGCGCTGCCACCACATGCGGTAGCCCAGCACGGTCAGCACGCACAGCCCGGCGGCCAGTGCGAACAGCAGGATCTGGTTCGCGAGCCCGAACAGCAGGCCCTGGTGGGCGTCGATGCCCCAGCGGGTCAGCTTGGCGAGCAGCGGGTACTCCGCGAAGTCGAGCCGGTCGGTCACCTGCCCGTCGGCGGAGTCGACCGCGATCTGGTCGAGGTGGTGCGGGTACTGCTTGTCGGTCTGCTTGACGACGTAGGCGCCCGGCACGCCGTCCTCGTCCGGCACGGGGGCGACGATCTCCAGTGGCCCGGTGAGCCCCTGCTCGCCGCGGGCTGTGCGCAGTACCCGGTCGAGGCCGATCACGGGGTGCTGCTCGGCCGCGTCGGGTGTGTCGGCGGTGCCGTGTCCGGCGTGCCCCTCGTGGCCGCCGCCACCGGCGGCGGAGATGGCGGGGGTGGCGCCGCCGAGGCGTTCCCTGACCTCGCCGATGTTCTCGCCCGTCCACTTGGACCAGGTCAGTCCGGTCACCGACAGCACCAGCAGGCCGAGCGCGGCCCACAGGCCGATCGTGCCGTGCAGCGAGAGGGCGCGGCGGCGGCCGGTCGTGCCGCGCAGCCGTCGCTGTGCACGGCGGCGGCCGAGCCACAGCAGTACACCGCCGAGAGCGACCACGCCCAGCCAACTGGCGGCGAGTTCGCTGTAGAACCGGCCGGGTTCACCGAGCAGCAGATGCCGGTGGAGGTTGGACACCCAGGCGCGGAAGGGCAGCGCGCCGGAGCTGCCGTAGCTTTCGAGCGCTCCTCTGACCTCGGCGGTGTGCGGGTCGACGAAGACGGCCAGCGCCCGGTCCTCGGGCACGGCGGGGTCGTCGAGCAGGACGCGTGTGGTGGCGCCCGGGCCGGTGGACGGCCAGACCGCCTTCAGCTCACCGTCGGGGTGGTCGGCGAGGGCCGCGTCGACCTGGACGGAGAGCGGGAGCGCGGTGTCCTGCGCGGGGGCGGTGAGCTGCTCGGAGTAGATGACCTTCTCGATCTGGAAGGACGCCGCGTACAGGCCTCCGGTCAGGGCGGCGACCAGCAGGAAGGGGGCTGTCAGCAGGCCGGCGTAGAAGTGCAGCCGCAGCAGGAGCGGTCGCAGCGCGGCCCACAGGCTCGGCCGGCGGCCGGGCGGTTCGGGGGTGTCGTCGAGTTTTCGGGCAGGGGTGTCCACGGACATGGTCGGGTGGTCCTTCGTGGCAGGGGGTGGCGGGCTGGTGGGGGGACCGGCACGTCACCTCCGGAGGACCGCGGCGGGACAGGGAGTGGGGCGGCAGCGCGGGCCTCGGCCGCGGCACGGCGGCGTGCGGGTGCGGCGGCCGG
>NZ_BAAHCA010001047.1:0-1552 GCF_054776295.1 Streptomyces sparsus | reverse complement strand
GGGCGGCGGCGCTGCCCGGCCGCTTGCGGGCCACCCAGCCCTCGATGTTGCGCTGCTGGCCGCGGGCCACGGCCAGCGAGCCGGGCGGCACGTCCCGGGTGATGACGGAGCCGGCGGCCGTGTAGGCGCCGTCCCCGATCGTGACGGGCGCCACGAACATGTTGTCCGAGCCGGTCTTGCAGTGCGCACCGATCGTGGTGTGGTGCTTGGTCTCGCCGTCGTAGTTCACGAACACGCTGGCCGCGCCGATGTTGGTGTAGTCGCCGATCGTGGCGTCCCCCACGTAGGACAGGTGCGGCACCTTCGCGCCCTCGCCGATCCGGGCGTTCTTCATCTCGACGTACGTGCCCGCCTTGGAGCGCGGGCCCAGCTCCGTGCCCGGCCGCAGGTAGGCGAACGGGCCGACCGTCGCGCCGTCACCGATCCGTGCCGACACCGCGACCGTGTTGCTGACGTGCGCCCCCGCACCCACCGAGGTGTCGGTGAGCCGGGTGTTCGGGCCCACCTCGCACCCGGATGAGAGATGCGTCGCACCCAGCAGCTGCGTGCCGGGCAGCACCACGGCGTCCGGCTCGACCGTCACCGTCACGTCCAGCCACGTCGACGCCGGGTCCACCACCGTCACTCCGGCGAGCATCGCCCGCTCGACGAGGCGCTGGTTGAGCAGCCGCCTCGCCTCGGCGAGCTGCACCCGGTTGTTGATGCCGAGGATCTCCCGGTGGTCCGCGGCGACCGCCGCCCCCACCCGGTGGCCGGCCGTGCGCAGGATGCCCAGCACGTCCGTCAGGTACTCCTCACCCTGGCTGTTGTCGGTGCGCACCTCACCCAGCGCGTCCGCCAGCAGCTCGCCGTCGAACGCGAACACCCCGGAGTTGATCTCCCGTACCGCGCGCTGCTCGTCGGTGGCGTCCTTGTGCTCGACGATCGCGGTCACCGCGCCGTCCTCGCCCCGGATGATCCGGCCGTAGCCGGTCGCGTCCGGCACCTCGGCCGACAGGACCGTCACCGCGTTGCCGTCGGCGGCGTGCACGTCGGCCAGCGCCTGGAGCGTGGCGCCCGTCAGCAGCGGGGTGTCGCCGCAGGTCACCAGGACCGTGCCGGACAGCCGCACCCCGTCCGCGCGCAGCGCCTCCAGGCCCATGCGCACCGCGTGGCCGGTGCCGTTCTGCTCGGCCTGCACCGCGGTCCGCGCGGACGCGTCCACCTCGGCCAGATGCCCCGCGACCTGCTCCCGGGCGTGCCCGACGACCACCACCAGGTGCTCGGGCCCCACCTCGCGGGAGGCGGCGACCACATGGCCGACCAGTGTCCGCCCGCAGATGTCGTGCAGGACCTTCGGTGTCGACGACTTCATGCGGGTGCCCTCACCCGCTGCGAGAACGACGACGGCTGCCGGGCGATTGGCGCTCACGGGTGTGCCCTTCGGCTTCGGGTGGATGTCACCGGCAGGATACCGGGCCGATACCGCTATTCCCGAGGTCCCCCCGCCCCCTCCGGCACGTCGTCCGGCCCCGCGCCGCCCGCACCGCCGGCCCGCGCGGGCTGTGCGGCG
>NZ_BAAHCA010001046.1:0-1556 GCF_054776295.1 Streptomyces sparsus | reverse complement strand
AGCCCCGGTTCACCTGCACCCGCCCCGCGTCGTCCTGCCACGGGCCGCGCGCCAGCCGGAGGGTTCGCGGGCGGCGCGGCTTCAGAGGTGGCCTCCTGGGGTGAGTGCTCCGGCTGGGTCCACGGCCCGCTCACGGCGTACCGGCGGCGTCGGCGCGCTGCGGCGCCCACGGGTCCCCGCCGTCCGCGGTGGACGGTCCGTGCTACGTCTGCCTCTTGACGCGTGCGGCGGTGGCCGCACTCGCCAGGCCCAGGCAGAAGACCACAGCACCGACGATGACGTTGTTCCAGATGATCCCGGCGTCCGGGTCGTTGCCGACGAGCCAGGTCGACAGCACCAGCCAGGCGCCGATGGCGCTCATGGCCCAGCTCATCCCGTACATCCGCTCCGGCACCATGGTGAAGCCGAGCGCCATGACGGCGATGGCTATGCCGATGATGAGGTGGTGGGTCGCGAGTGCAGGCTGAGTGCCTGAGAAGTTGACGACCCAGGGTGATATGGCGCAGTAGAGGCCGGCCAGGAACACCGGCCCGTCGACCAGCGCCACGTCCCGCCCGCCCATCATCCGGGAGTACCGCTCCCGCATCTCGGAAGCATCCGGGTGACCGCTGAGATCACCCCTGTGATGTGAGACGTCGGCCATGCGACTCGCTCCCTTCTAGGACTTTTGACGCGCAAGCCTCAACGCACTCTCCATTGTGCTCCTCATCGCCATGTATCGGTAGATATCCTCCGTAGATGGTCATACCGGTCAGTAGCGGAGGTGGGTCGATGGAGGCGGACCGTGGGGCCGGGCCAGAGGGGCCGGGGCGTGCGTCAGAGCGGTTCGGTGACGGGCACCATCGTGTAGCCCCGGTCGATCAGCCGCGGCAGGTAGTGCGCCAGGGCCTTCACGGTCTGGCTGCGGTCGCCGCCGCCGTCGTGCGCCAGCACGATGGCGCCGGGGTGCGCGCCGTTGAGCACCCGGGAGCGAATGGTGGCGCTGCCCGGCTCGCGCCAGTCCAGGGTGTCGATCGACCAGCCCATGGGCTCCATGCCCAGTTCGGCGCAGATCCGCAGGGAGGGGCCGTGCCAGGCGCCGTAGGGTGCCCGGGCGAAGCGCGGCGGGGCGCCCAGCGCCCGTTCGATCAGGTCGCAGGTGCGGCCCAGTTCGCGGCGGACGCGCGCGGTCGGCACCCGGTTCAGCTGCGGGTGGCTCCAGGAGTGATTGGCGATCAGGTGCCCGTCGTCGGCGATCGCCTTGACGAGGTCGGGGTTCCACTCCGCGTTCTCGCCGATGACGAAGAAGGTGGCCCTGGTGCCGTGGCGGCGCAGGATGCGCAGGACGTCGGGGGTATGCCGCGGGTGGGGGCCGTCGTCGAAGGTCAGCGCGATCCTGTCGCCCGGCTCGCTGAGCGTCGTGTGGGCCTCTTCGCGCACGGTGCGCGGGCCGTGCAACCGGGCCTCGGCCGGCAGGCGTTCGGTGCCGGCCAGTGGACGCAGCCGGTAGGAGTCGGCTGCCGGCCGGGCGTCGCCGGGGCCTGCCATGGGGAGGTCGTCCGTGCCGGGGCTGTGCG
>NZ_BAAHCA010001045.1:0-1557 GCF_054776295.1 Streptomyces sparsus | reverse complement strand
GCCGCGCCGTCCGCGGCGCGCCACCCCCACCAGGCGAACCGGGACCGCAGGCGCTTTCCGCCCCCGGTGACGAACCGTTCCAGCCGGGCCGCGATCTCGTCGCCGAACTCGCCGTCCACCAGGCGGGCTTCGCACACCCGCTCGGCGAGCCAGTCGGTCAGCTCACCTTCTACCGCTGCCACGACGTCACCGTCCACGCAGCCCGCGCCCGCAGGCCCGGGACCCATCGTGCACAGCGTGCCGGCCCGCCCGGCGTTGCCGCCGACCCTGCCGGCACGGCCCTCCGCCGTGCCGCTCACGAACAGACATCTGCTCCCACCACGCGCACCGACCACGCACACCACCTCCAGCACCCCACCTTCCGCCCGGCACTGTGCTTCGGACGCACCAACACACCGGAAACCCGGCAGGGAGGTGATCCTTCGGCTACGGGAAGGCCGGGCGTGACGTTTCCCCGGGTGCGGGGTTCCACGCCGGCGCGGCGTCAACCCCCCGCGGCCGGTGCCGTCCCGGTGGGCGGAACCCGCCAGGGCCGGACGCGGCGGCCAAGGAGCGTCGGGAGGTGGGCAGCTGACGTACCGGCGGTTCAGGCCGGGGGCGCGGCGCGGGGCCTGACCAGGCCGACGTCGTAGGCGAGAATGGTGGCCTGCACCCGGTCGCGCAGCCCCAGCTTGCCGAGCAGCGCGTTGACGTGGGACTTGACGGTGCCGGTCGCCACGCCCAGGTGCCGGCTGATCTCCGCGTTGGTCAGGCCCGATCCGACCAGCACCAGTACCTCCCGTTCCCGCGGGGTGAGTCCGGTCAGCGTGCCGTCGGGCTCGACCGGCCGCGGGCTCGCCGCGAAGGTGTGGATCAGGCGGCGGGTCACGGCGGGCGCGAGTACGCCGTCGCCGGCGGCGACGACCCTGATGGCGTCGAGCAGGTCGTCCGGCTCGGCGTCCTTGAGCAGGAAGCCGGACGCGCCGACGCGCAGTGCCTCGTGCACGTAGGCGTCGAGGTCGAAGGTGGTCAGCACCAGGACGCGCGGCCGGTCACCACGCGCGGCCAGCAGGCGGGTGGCGGTGAGTCCGTCCATGCCGGGCATGCGGATGTCCATGACGACCACGTCCGGATCGGTCTCCTCGGCCTGCCGCACGGCGGCGGCTCCGTCGCCGGCCTCGCCGACCACGCTCATGTCGGGTTCGGCGTCGATGACGGCGGCGAACCCGGCGCGCACGACGAGCTGGTCGTCGGCGACGATCACACGGATGGTGATGGCAGGACCTCCTGGGACGGGGCCGGCCCGGTCCGGGCCGGCAGCCAGATCTGAACGGATTCGGCGGTGCCGGTGGCGAGCCGTCCGCCTGCGGCGGCGGACTGGACCCGCAGGCGTTCCAGCACCGGCCCGGTCGTCGCCCCGGCCACACCGGTGACGGTCACGGCGAGTTCGGTGCCGGCCGCCGCCAGCCGGACCTCGGCAGGTGCGCTGTCACCGGCGGCCAGCGCCGACTCGACCAGGCGGAACACCGCCAGTGCGGTGTCGGGCGGAAGCCCTGACGGAAGGGTGTCAAGGCCGGG
>NZ_BAAHCA010001044.1:716-1560 GCF_054776295.1 Streptomyces sparsus | reverse complement strand
CCGTCGAACGCCGCGGCGATCCGCTCGTCCAGTCCGCCGGCGCACTGCGGCACCACCTCGAAGCCGGCGGGCAGCCACGGGCCGGGCTGTCCGGCGAGCACCAGCACGTGGCGGGCGGCAGGCAGGGCGGCGACCGTCTCCAGCGTGTCGGCGAGCGAGGCCTCGGCCAGTTCGGCCGCCTCGTGCGGGCTGAACGGCGGAGTGAGCCGCGTCTTGACCCGGCCGGGTACGGGTTCCTTGGCGATGACCAGCACGGTGGTCCCCGCACGGCGGTTCACCGCAGCACCCCCCGCATGTCACGGACGGCCTGGGCCGTGCCGCGCCAGGTGCCGGTCACCTTGGAGCGCCCCGTCCGGGGGTGGTAACCGACGGAGGTCTCGAGGATGCGCCAGCCCTCGTCGGCCGCCCTGACAACCATCTCCAGCGGGTAGCCGCTGCGTCGGTCGGTCAAACCCAGGTCGATCAGGGGCTGCCGGCGGGCGGGCTCGACTACGGGCCGGTCTTCCGGTCGCTCACCGCCGCCTGGCACACCGGCGACACGGTGTACGCCGAGGTCACGCTGCCCGACGCCGCGACCTCCGAGGCCACCCGCCACGACCTGCACCCCGCCCTCCTCGACGCCGCCCTGCACCCGCTCGGCCTCGGCGTGTTCGACGGGCTCGGCGAAGGGCGCGTGCTGTTCTCCGCCGGCACCGCACGCCTGTACGCCACCGGATCCACCACCCTTCGGGTGCGCCTGGACCGCACCGGCCCCGACACCGTGTCGCTGACCGCCGCCGACGCCGTCGGCGACCCCGTGCTCGCCGTCGACTCGCTGCTGCTGCTGCCGGTCCCCGACACGCCC
>NZ_BAAHCA010001044.1:0-706 GCF_054776295.1 Streptomyces sparsus | reverse complement strand
CGCGTCCGATCGGGTGGCGCCTGGCCAGCACCAGGTCGGCGCGTTCGTCGGCCACCGGTTCGGCGACGTCCAGCACGCCCGCGGGGTCCAGGGACCCGTCGCAGTCGCAGAAGGCGACGAGTTCGGCGTCGGCGGCGAGCAGTCCGGCGTGGCAGGCCGCGCCGAAGCCGCGCCGCGGCTCGTGCACGACGGTCGCGCCGAGTTCGCGCGCGAGGTCGGCCGAGCCGTCGGTGGATCCGTTGTCCACGACGATCGGGTGCCAGCCCTTGGGTACCCGGCCGAGGACCCAGGGCAGTGCCCCGGCCTCGTCCAGGCAGGGCAGCACCAGATTCCCTTGCTGTGTTGGCATGGAGTTCATCTCTTTCACCCTACGAGGACAAACCCCCCATAAGGGATCGTCACTCCTTACGAAACGCGGACATCACCGTCTGGCGACACTCTTCCGGCGGTCCTGGCCTCGGCGGATGCAAGACTCGGCGCATGAGTGAGCGCACCGCGCACCGACGTGTCCTGGTGGTCGACGACGACCCGACCGTGCTGGAGGTGGTCGCCGGCTACCTCACGCGGGCCGGCTTCGCCGTGGACCGGGCCGTCGACGGGCCGTCCGCCCTCGACCGCGCCCGCACCGCGCCGCCGGACCTGGTGGTGCTGGACCTGATGCTGCCCGGACGGGACGGCATCGAGGTGTGCCGGCGGCTGCGCGCCG
>NZ_BAAHCA010001043.1:0-1564 GCF_054776295.1 Streptomyces sparsus | reverse complement strand
GGGCCTGGCCCGTACGGGTCCGGCCTGTCCCGGGCCGAGCTGGCGGCGGGGGGACGAGCGGTGGCCGCTCGACCGTCGTGGAGCCGGGCGCGGTGGGGTCGGTCCACGAGGGGCCGACCGGCGACGGACCGGTCGGCGACGGATCGCTCAGCACGGGCTGATCTCCCAGCGGTGCGCGGCCAGGAAGTCGGCCGCGGCGGACTCGACGCGCCGCTGATCGGTCCCGGTGGCACGCAGCACACCGAGGAAGTCGCGGTTGGTGCGGTACACCGGGTGCGTCTCACCGAGGGCCCGCAGCGGCCGGTAGTCGAGTCGGACGCCGCCCGCTTCGGTGGTGCTCGGCGGCCCGGCGGCCGTCAGCCTGCCGGGCCGGTCGGCGAGCACGTACTCCATGACCGCGCGCCCGTCGGTGCGGGCGCCGAGCCGCGTCGGCAGGCGGTGACCCAGGTGGACGGAGAGAACGTGCTCGAACAGCGGGATGCCGAGCAGTTCGGCCAGCATGAGGTCGCACTGGTCGCCGATGGCGCGGTAGTTCACCTCGATGATGCGGGCCCGGTCGCCCTGCACGACGTACTCGGTGTGGCAGGCGCCGAGCCCGACGCCCAGCGTCCGCAACGCGTCCAGGAGTTGACCGGTGTGCGGTTGGGGCAGTGCGGGCAGCAGCCGCATGCGCTCCTCGACGAAGTGCGGCGGCGGGGAGAGTTCGGTACGGAACCCGGCGAGCGGGTGCAGGACGCGTCCGTCCCCCAGGGTCTCCAGGGTGTGCAGCTCACCGTCGAGGAACTCCTCGACGAGCAGCGTCCCGTCGGGGCGGCGGAGGCGGATCTCCCGGCAGCGGGACGTCAGTTCGGCGCGGTCCGCGCAGTGGAAGACGTCCTCACTGGCGACGCCCTCGCGGGGCTTGACGACGCAGGGGAAGGGCACCCCGCGGAGGTCGGCGGGGTCGGCGCCGGGCGGCAACTCGGCGAACGCCACCGGGTCGGCGTGGGCGACGGCCAGACTGCGGCGCAGCTGGGCCTTGTTCTTGGTGCGCAGGGCCGCCCGCCAGTCCTTGCCCGGCAGGCCGAGGAAGTCGGCGGCCAGCGCCGCCTGGGTCTGGAGGTGGTCGCTGTTGGTGAAGACCGCGTCGGTGCCGCCGTCGGCCTGGACCTCGTCGATGACCGCACGGAAGTCGCGCACCTCGCAGTGCCGGACGTCGAGACGCCGGTGGCGGTCCCGGTGGGCGTCCGGCTGGTCGGTCAACACCGTGACGGCCAGGCCGAGTCGCTCCGCGGCGGGCAGGAACCCCTCGGAGACCGAGTCGGTGGGGTTCAGCGCGAGCAGGTGCAGGCGCCTGGGGTGCGCCGAGGCGCCTGCGGGCCCCGGACGGGTGGTGTCCGGGCGGCCCTGGGAAAGATCGTCCATGCTCACGAGGAGACATTAGGTTAGGCAACCCTAAAACTGTCAATTCGGCCTGGTGAAGCGGGGGTTGCCGGCACCGCCGAGGCCCCGGCTCCCACGGGCCGCCGAGGCTCGGCACCGGCCCCGCCGACCCCACGGGCCCGGGCTCCGGCACCGGACCATC
>NZ_BAAHCA010001042.1:0-1569 GCF_054776295.1 Streptomyces sparsus | reverse complement strand
TCTGTGCCGTACCGGGCGCGTGTCCGGTAGGGCCGTACCGGCACCGCCGCACGAGGGGCGCCGGGCAGCCGGCAGCGCGCCCGGTGGTGAGCGCGCCGGGAGCGGCGAGTGCCGGGCAGCGAAGAGCAAGGCAGAGAAAGCGAGTCATCCCCGTGCCATCCGTCTCCTCCCGCCTGCCGGAGTTCCCCTGGGACCGGCTGGAGCCGTACAAGACGACGGCGTCCGCCCACCCCGGCGGCATCGTGGACCTGTCCGTGGGAACGCCGGTGGACCCGGTCCCCGAGCTGGTGCAGCGGGCCCTGGCGGACGCCAGCGACCGCCCGGGCTACCCCACCGTGTGGGGCACCCCCCAACTGCGCGACGCCATCGCCGGCTGGTGCGGCCGGCGGCTGGGGGCCGCGGGTGTCGAGCACGTCAACGTGCTGCCGGTGGTCGGCTCCAAGGAACTGGTCGCCTGGCTGCCGACCCAGCTGGGACTCGGTCCCGGTGACCGGGTGGCGTTCCCCAGGCTGGCCTACCCCACCTACGAGGTGGGCGCGCGGCTGGCCGGCGCCGAACCGGTGGTCTACGACTCACCGACCGAGCTCGACCCGGACGGCCTCGCCCTGCTGTGGCTCAACTCCCCCTCCAACCCCACCGGCCGGGTGCTGGACGCGGCGGAGCTGCGCGAGACGGTCCGCTGGGCCCGTGCCCACGGGGTGCTGCTCCTCAGCGACGAGTGCTACCTCGAACTGGGCTGGGAGGCCGACCCGGTGTCGGTGCTGCGTGAGGACGTCTGCGAGGGCAGCCTCGACGGTCTCGTCGCCGTGCACTCGCTCTCCAAGCGCTCCAACCTGGCCGGTTACCGGGCCGCGTTCGTGGCCGGGGACGCGGCGGTGCTCGGCGAACTGCTCAAGATCCGCAAGCACGGCGGCATGATGACACCCGCGCCGGTGCAGGCCGCGACGGTGGCCGCGCTCGCCGACGACACCCACGTGCGGGAGCAGCGGGAGCGCTACGCCGCCCGGCGTTCCGCGCTGCGTGACGCGCTGCTCGACCGCGGTTTCCGCATCGAGCACAGCGAGGCGTCGCTGTACCTGTGGGCGACCCGGGACGAGCCCTGCTGGGAGACGGTGGGTGAACTCGCCGCGCTGGGCGTGCTGGTGGCCCCCGGGGACTTCTACGGCACCGCGGGCGCCCGGTTCGTGCGGGTCGCCTTCACCGCCACCGACGAGCGGGTCGCCGAGGCCGTGCGCCGGCTGCGCACCTGATCGGACAGCCGAAGGGCCCGCAGCACCGGACGGCCGAAGGGCCCGCAGCGCGCACCCGATGGGTGGTCGCTGCGGGCCCTTCGTCTGCCGCTGCCGGGACGGGCCGCCGCGGGGTTCGGCCGGTTCCGGGGTCAGGTGCCGGGATCAGCCGTCGTGCGGGTCAGCCGCCCAGCGGGATGCCGCCGATGGAGCCGCCGCCCAGCGAGCCGCTGCCGATCGGCAGGGCGTCGGTGGGCAGGCCGCCCTTGGTGAGTTCGTCGGTGGGCAGGCCACCGCGGGTGGCGGTCTGCAGGGCAGTGCCCAGCGCGTCGGTGGGACC
>NZ_BAAHCA010001041.1:0-1572 GCF_054776295.1 Streptomyces sparsus | reverse complement strand
GGGGAGCGGACGGGCGGGGGCGGGTGGCGGCCCGTGCGGTCGCACCGGGTGCGGGGCGGCGGGACACCGCGCACGCTGGACACATCGGGTCGGGCCCGCCGGCGGGACCTGGCCGATACGGTGTGTCGCCGGTCCCGGTCCTTGCGGGCGAGTGACGGAAGGCCGTTGATCGGGCATACTCCATTCGGCCGCAGCCGCTGGTCAGCCGCACTCGTGACCCGAGCAGGCAGTATCGGCGCGGCCTGGTTCGTCCGGCGGCGCCGCCACACTCCGAGCGCTCGTCGCCGCAGCGCCCGACAGGGAGGAGAGCGCCGCATGTCCGATCACGGCCCCCAGCCGGTTGACCGCCAGCTGCCCACCGAGGAGGCCCGGGACCTGCTGGGCCTGGTGCGGGAACTCGTGCAACGTGAGATCAAGCCGAGTGCCGCCGAGGAGGAGGAAGCCGGCCGCTTCCCGCGTGACCTCTTCTCCCTGCTCTCCGAGTCGGGGCTGCTGGCCCTGCCCTACGACGAGGAGTACGGCGGCGGCGACCAGCCCTACGAGGTCTACCTCCAGGTCCTGGAGGAGCTTGCCGCGGCCCGCCTCACGGTCGGCCTCGGCGTGAGCGTCCACACGCTCGCCTGCCACGCCACAGCCGAGTTCGGCAGCAAGGAGCAGCGTGCCGAGCACCTGCCGGGCATGCTCGGTGGCGGTCTGCTGGGCGCGTACTGCCTCTCCGAGCCGTCGGCGGGCTCCGACGCCGCCGCGCTGCGCACCCGCGCGACCCGGCAGGGCGACGAGTGGGTCATCGAGGGCACCAAGGCGTGGATCACCCACGGCGGTATGGCCGACTTCTACACCGTGCTGGCCCGGACGGGCGTGGAGGGCCCCCGGGGGATCACCGCGTTCCTGGTCCCCGGTGACGCCGAAGGGCTCACCGCCGCCGCGCCGGAGCGGAAGATGGGTGTGAAGGGCTCACCCACCGCCCAGCTGCACTTCGACGGCGTGCGGGTGCCCGACGCCCGCCGGATCGGCGACGAGGGCCAGGGCTTCGCGGTCGCGCTCGCCGCGCTCGACTCCGGACGCCTGGGCATCGCCGCCTGCGCGGTGGGCGTCGCCCAGGCCGCGCTCGACGAGGCGCTCACCTACACCGCGGCCCGGGAGCAGTTCGGCCGCCCGCTGGCCGACTTCCAGGGGCTGCGCTTCATGCTGGCCGACATGGCGACCCGCATCGAGGCGGGCCGGTCGCTGTACCTCACCGCTGCCCGGCTCCGCGACCGCGGGCTGCCGTTCGCCCGGCAGGCGGCGATGGCGAAGCTGTTCTGCACGGACGCCGCGATGCAGACCACCATCGACGCGGTGCAGCTCCTCGGCGGGTACGGCTACACCGCCGACTTCCCCGTCGAGCGCTACATGCGGGAGGCCAAGATGCTGCAGATAGTGGAGGGCACCAACCAGATCCAGCGGGTGGTCATCGCCAGGCACCTGGCCGGCCCCGAGTCCCGGTAGCCGCCACGTGCGGCGGCCGGTGGCCCGCCGGCCGGGAACGCGCACATCGGTCGGGGCGGGTGGGCGGCATTCCCTGCCGCCCAC
>NZ_BAAHCA010001040.1:0-1573 GCF_054776295.1 Streptomyces sparsus | reverse complement strand
TGACCTTCGACCGCCAGGCCCGCGCGGCCGGCATGCGCCGCCGGGCCGTGCTGACGGCGAGTTCCCGCCCGGCGAGCCCTGCGGCGTAGAGCCGCAGGGCCGGCCCCATCGAGCCGCGGGCCAGCAGGAAGCGCTGGTTGGTGACGGTCTCGGGACGCCAGTGCTGCTTGTACGGCTCGGTGCCCCGCAGCATGCTGAGCACACTGCGGCCGGACTCGGTGACGTGCCGGGAGTCGTGGCGCAGCAGCATCGTCGTGATGTCGACCTTGCGGGCGCGCAGATCGGGATGCGCGCCGTAGAGGTAACCGCCGGCGAGTTCGGCGGACATCAGGGTGACGTCGGCGGCCATGACCTGCTCGCCGATGCGGTACTCGGTGAGCAGCGCGTCACCGGTGCGCACCATCTGGGTGGTGGCTCTCACCAGGTGCTCGGCGAAACGCGGCTTGAGGTGCTCTGGGGTGACGCCCCGTCCGCGCCACTGCATGCCGTGCAGCCGGAGCATGGTGGCGACCGCGGCGGGCACCTCGTGCTCGGAGACGACGCGCTCCTCGATGCCGAGCGCCTCCAACTTGCGCAGCTTGGCCCGGAAGCGGCGGGCACTGCTGCTGGGGAGGCGTTCCAGCAGCTTCGGCAGCGGGGCGGCCGGCAGTTCGAGGCAGACGGAGTCCGCCAGCCGCTGGCGGGGCCCGGGCCAGCGCTGCCAGATCTGCTCGGCCGCGCCGCCGGGACGGACCTCCCGCAGGTCGACGACGGCGCCGCGGGAGGCGAGCGCGAGCCCGCGCACCAGCGCGGCAGCGGCCTGCGGAAAGGTGTCGTCGAGCAGTACGTCGGAGAAGTCGGAGATGTCACCGCCCAGCGGGACGAGCACCGGCAGCGGGCGGTGGGCCAGCATCAGGGGCGCGGCGGCGACGAGGCGGTCGCCCTGCCGGACGGTGACGACGCGCAGCCGGCCGGGAGTGCCGTAGGACATCCACCAGGAGTACAGCCAGGGGTGGCTCTGGAAGGGGGTGGCCGCCCGGCAGCTCCGGTACAGCCGGTGCCACTGCGGGCCGAGGGCGGCGAACTGCTCCGCGTCGCGGCACAGTGTGATGGACAGTCCGGCCGGTCGGGGGTTCGCTGTCATCGCACTCTCTCCCTCTCCTGCGGGCCCACGTCCTGCTTGCCCGTCGTGTCGTGTCGTGCGGAACGCCTGCGCTCGCGGGGTTCGTCGGTCCTGCGGGCCGTCGCGCGGCGGCCCGGTGCGGCGGCCGCGGTCTCAGAGCCGGTCGTCGCCCCGTCGTCGGCCTTCCCCGTACCGGACACCTCCGCGGTGTCCTTGCCGGACGCGGCGGCTTTGCCCGACGTGGCGGCTCTGCCGGAGGCGGCGGCTGTGCCCGACGTGGCAGCCCTCCCGGACGTGGCAGCCTTCCCCGTCCCGGCGGCCCTCTCGGATGCGGTGGCCTTCCCGGACGCGGCGGCCTTTCCTGATGTCGCGGTGGCGCGGGCGGTGTCGGCCGGGGCGGGGGGTGAGTCCCAGCCGGGCACGGGGGCCGTCGGGGCCTCCGGGGACGCCGGGGCCGGGACGACCGCGGAC
>NZ_BAAHCA010001039.1:0-1574 GCF_054776295.1 Streptomyces sparsus | reverse complement strand
GCCCCCGCCCCGGGTCCCGCGTCCGCCCCGGCCGAGCAGAGTGCGGCTCCCCTGCTCGACGCCGTCCGTCGAGGTGACAGCGGCGGCGTCGCCACGCTGCTCGCGGGCATGAGCGATCAGGCCCGCCGCGCCTGCACCGACGCCCTCCTCGCCGAACGGCGCCGGCTGCGCGACAACTGGTCGCGCTGGGACGCACCGAGCCTGGCCGCCCTCAAGATCGCAGGCACCGGA
Source organism: Streptomyces sparsus (assembly GCF_054776295.1). Lineage (NCBI taxonomy): Bacteria > Bacillati > Actinomycetota > Actinomycetes > Kitasatosporales > Streptomycetaceae > Streptomyces > Streptomyces sparsus. The sequence goes on along the minus strand of NZ_BAAHCA010001039.1, from coordinate 1,343 downwards.
TGCCACACCGGCGCCGCGGCCTGCGCGCGCTGGCTGATGCACGGCGACCTGCGCTGGGCGGGCGCCCGACCTGACGCGCTCGCGGACGTGCTCGCCCACCGCGATCCCGCGTGGATCGCCGACCTGCTGCGCCGGCTCTCCGAGACCCGCACCGAGCTGATGCCGGACGAGTTCGCACTGCTGCTGCGGCTCCGGGAACTCGCCGACGTGCCGATGCCGGCCAACGAGACTTGCGTCAACGCCTGGATCGACCATCTGCTGCACCAGCGGTACCGAGGTAACAACACCACACCCGTCAGCCTCGTCACGACCCTGCGGGAAGACCCGCTCACGCCCGACTTCGTCCCCCTCGTCCTCGACCTGTCCGGCGTCGGCAGCCCCGGCCCGTGGACCCCGGAGGAGCAGCCCGAGCCCGAGCAGACCTGGCCCGGCGCCCTCGCCCGCCTCAGCGCCGAAGGCCTGCTGAGCCGCCGGGGCCTGATCGACCGGTGCCGCGCCGCCCTCCTCCGCGGCGGACGGCCCGCCGACCTGCGCTTCGCAACCGCGCTGCTGACGGCCCTGCGACTGACCCCGCAGGAGACGGCGGACCGCACCGGGGACTGGGTCCGCCTGGCCGCCGACGCACCCTCACCCGTCGCCGCCCACGCCCAGACCGCGCTGCGCGACCTGTGGGAACGCGAGCGACTGCCCACCGCCGCACTGGCGGAGGCGTCCAGCGGAGTGCTGTTCCGCACCGAGAAGAAACTGGTGAACGCGCAACTCGCCCTCGTCGACAAAGCCGTCCGCCGCGAACCGGGCAGCGCAGCCGTGCTGCTGGCCGCTGTCGGCCAGGCGTTCGGGCATCCCGACCACGCCGTGCAGACCCGCGCGCTGCGCGTCGTACGCCGCCACCTCACCCGTACCGACGACGCCACCCGCGCCGAACTCGCCGCCGCAGCCGACCTGCTGACCCCCTCCCTCCTGGCCGATGCCGCAGAACTCCTCGGGGCCCGGGTCGTGACGCCCGCCAGCGTGCCGTACACGGAGACCCTGCCGCCCGTCCCGACCGCGCGCCCCCTGCCGCCCGTACCGGACACCGTCACCGAAGCGGCGGCCGAGATCACCGCGGCCCTCGCCCACGATCCGGAGGCACCCGAGTTCGAGCACGTGCTCGACACACTCGTCCGGCACGCCCACCGCGACCGCCCAGCGCTCGCCGCGGCACTCCAACCCGTCGCGCACCACCACACGTGGCTCGCCGACCCGCAGCAGTTCCTCGACTCCACCAACGGGCTGGCGCTGGTCGTCAGCGCCGTGCTCGGCCACCTCGACGTGCCGCAGATCCGCGGGGCCGGCCGCCGCGG
>NZ_BAAHCA010001038.1:0-1575 GCF_054776295.1 Streptomyces sparsus | reverse complement strand
CTTGTCGCTGCCCGACTGAAGGAGGCGCACCCGCCTGAGCGCGCGCGCTGAGCCCGCGGACGCCGCAGCGCCCGCGCGCTCAGCGCCCGCGCGCTCGGTCAGTCGTCGCCCTCCAGGTCCCCCTCGGACTCCAGGTACGCCTGGCGGAGGGCCTCCAGGGTGGCCGGGTCGGGCTTGGCCCACATGTTGCGGGACTCCGCCTCCAGCAGCCGCTCGGCGATGCCGTGCAGCGCCCACGGGTTGGCCTGCTGGAGGAACTCGCGGTTCTCCGGGTCCAGTACGTAGGTCTGGGCGAGCTTGTCGTACATCCAGTCGGCGACGACACCCGTCGTGGCGTCGTACCCGAAGAGGTAGTCGACGGTGGCGGCCAGCTCGAACGCGCCCTTGTAGCCGTGCCGGCGCATCGCCGCGATCCAGCGCGGGTTGACGACGCGGGCGCGGAACACCCGGGAGGTCTCCTCGACGAGGGTGCGGGTACGGACCGTCTCCGGCCGGGTGCTGTCGCCGATGTACGCCTCCGGGGCGGTGCCCTTCAGCGCGCGCACGGTGGCGACCATGCCGCCGTGGTACTGGAAGTAGTCGTCGGAGTCGGCGATGTCGTGCTCGCGGGTGTCGGTGTTCTTCGCCGCCACCGCGATGCGCTTGTACGCGGACTCCATCTCGGCCCGGGCGGGCCGGCCGTCCAGCTCCCGGCCGTAGGCGTAGCCGCCCCACACGGTGTAGACCTCGGCCAGGTCGGAGTCGGTGCGCCAGTCGCGGCTGTCGATGAGCTGGAGCAGTCCGGCGCCGTACGTGCCGGGCCGGGAGCCGAAGATGCGGGTGGTGGCCCGGCGTTCGTCACCGTGCTCGGCCAGGTCGGCCTGGGTGTGGGCGCGGACGAAGTTCTGGTCGTCCGGCTCGTCCAGCCCGGCGACGAGCCGGACCGCGTCGTCGAGCAGGCCGGTGACGTGCGGGAACGCGTCCCGGAAGAAGCCGCTGATGCGCAGCGTCACGTCGATCCGGGGGCGCCCCAACTCGTCGAGGGGCACGGCCTCCAGGCCGGTGACGCGGCGGGACGCCTCGTCCCACACCGGGCGCACCCCGAGCAGCGCCAGCGCCTCGGCGATGTCGTCGCCGGAGGTGCGCATCGCGCTCGTCCCCCACAGCGACAGGCCCACCGACGTCGGCCAGTCGCCGTTGTCGGCGCGGTAGCGCTCCAGCAGCGAGTCGGCCAGCGCCTGGCCGGTCTCCCAGGCGAGGCGGCTGGGCACCGCCTTGGGGTCGACGGAGTAGAAGTTGCGGCCGGTGGGCAGCACGTTGACCAGGCCGCGCAGCGGCGATCCGGACGGCCCGGCGGGCACGAACCCGCCGGCCAGGGCGTGCACCGCGTGGTCGATCTCGTCGGTGGTCGCGGCGAGCCGCGGCACCACCTCGCGGGCGGCGAACTCCAGGATGTCGGTGACGCCCTGCCGCTGTTCAGCGGGCACGTCGGCAGTGACCGAGGCGACGGCGGACGGCTCCCAGCCGGCGTCCTCCATGGCCTGCACCAGCACGCGGGCGCGCTCCTCGGCGTCGTCGGCGCCGGTGCGGGTGGCG
>NZ_BAAHCA010001037.1:0-1579 GCF_054776295.1 Streptomyces sparsus | reverse complement strand
GTGGCGGCAGTCCGGGCGGGGGGCGGTCGGGAGCGGCCCGGGGCGGCGGGGGCCCTACTCGGCCGCCGTCTCCCGGGGCTCCGCCTGCCGGCGGTTGAACTCCGCGACGTTCTCCCGGTGTTCGGCGTAGTCGGCGGTGAAGCGGGTGTCGCCGGGGCGCACGGTGACGAAGTAGAGCCAGTCGCCGTCCGGGGGATCGACGACGGCCCCGAGCGCCTCCCGCCCCGGGTTTCCGATGGGCGTGGGCGGCAGTCCCCGGTTCCGGTACGTGTTGTAGGGGCTGTTGATCCTGGTCTCCTCGCGAGTGGTGTCCAGGGTGCTGCGGTTCAGCGCGTAGTTGACGGTGGAGTCCATCTGCAACGGCATGTCGCGGGCCAGCCTGTTGTGGATGACGCGGGCGGCCCGGCCCATGTCCCGCACGGTGTCCACCTCTGCCTGCACGATGCTGGCCGCCGCGACCGCCTCGTAGGTGTTGAGGTCGTGCCGGGCCGCACCTTCCGGTACGTCCTCCGCCTCCAGCGTGGTGTTGGCGGTGTTCACCATGAAGGAGAGCAGCGAGGTGGCGGTGGTCGTGTCGGTGACGGGATAGGTCGCGGGAAAGAGGTAGCCCTCGGGATCACCGTCCGCCTCGGCGGGCAGCGCCAGGGAGGCGTCGCGCGCCGCGCGGGCGGTTGCGCCGTCCTCCAAAGCCAGCGCCTCGTCGACCGCGCCGTACACCTGCGCGGCCCGTCTGCCCTCGGGGACGAGCAGCGAGTCGTCCCGCTCCCGTTCCCGGTTCTGGTCGGCGAACTGGATCAGCAGCACGACCACCAGCAGCACCAGGACGCAGGCCAACGCGGCCCACACCAGCCATTTCCTGCTCATGTGTGCACGGTAGGCGGACGCGGGCCGTGGCGCACCAGGGCCGCGCAGGTGGAGGTACCCGCCACCGGCGCCCGCCACCGCGTCCGTACGGGCGCGGTGGCGCGGGTCCGGCGGGGTCAGACGCGTGGGAAGCGCGCCAGCAGCGACCACACCGCCGGGTTGTCGGCCAGCCCGTCGTGCATGTCGGTGAGGTCGGCGGTCAGATCGTGCAGGAAGTCCCGGGCCTCGCGGCGCAGCGCGGCGTGGTTGAGGTTGAGCGGGCGTTCGTCGGCCGGCTGCCAGTCCGCGCTGATCTCCACCCAGCCGAAGCGCCGCTCGAAGTACATGCGGTCGGCGGACTCGGTGAAGTCCAGTTCGGCGTGCTGCGGCACGGACGCCCGGGTGCCGCGCGGGTCGCGGTCGACCTGCTCGACGATGTCGCAGAGGGCCCAGGCGAAGTCCAGCACCGGCACCCATCCCCAGGCTGTGGACAGCTCCCGGTCGGTCTGCACGTCGGCGATGTAGACGTCACCGCAGAACAGGTCGTACCGCAGGGCGTGCACGTCCGCCGTGCGGTAGTCCGTCTGCGGCGGGTCGGGGAAACGGCGGGAGAGCGAGTAGCCGAGGTCGATCACGCCCTGATGGTGTCACGGGCGCTGGAGGCCCGGCGGGGCGGCCGACGGCCCGCACCGGGAGCGGAACGGTCGCCCCACCCGCGTCGGCGGACGTGCGGCGC
>NZ_BAAHCA010001036.1:0-1579 GCF_054776295.1 Streptomyces sparsus | reverse complement strand
GGGGGCGTCCCGGCCGCCGGCGGACGGGCCGGTGCCGCCGTGCTCGCTCACCCGGGCTCCCGCAGCGTGTAACCCACCCCGCGCACCGTCTGCACCAGCCGCGGCTCACCGCCGGCCTCGGTCTTGCGCCGCAGGTACATCACGTACACGTCCAGCGAGTTGGAGGAGGGCTCGAAGTCGAAGCCCCAGACGGCCTGGAGGATCTGGTCCCGGGTGAGCACCTGCCGGGGGTTCTGGAGCAGCAGCTCCAGCAGCGTGAACTCCGTGCGGGTGAGGTCCACCCGGCGGTCGCCGCGTGTCACCTCGCGGGTGCCGAGGTCCATGCGCAGGTCCGCGAAGGCCAGCAGCCGCGTGTCCTCGTCCTCGGGGGCGCTCGCGTAGGAGCTGCGGCGCAGCAGGGCCCGGACCCGGGCCAGCAGTTCGTCCAGCTCGAAGGGTTTGACCAGGTAGTCGTCGGCGCCCGCGTCCAGGCCGGTGACGCGGTCGCCGACGGTGTCCCGGGCGGTCAGCATCAGGATGGGCAGCGTCACCCCCTGGGACCGCAGTCGGCGGGCTGCGGTGAGGCCGTCCATCCGGGGCATCTGCACGTCGAGCACGATCAGTTCGGGCGGCCGGGCGGCGACCTGTGCGAGCGCGTCCAGGCCGTCGACCGCCTCCGCCGTCTCGTAGCCCTCGAAGGCCAGACTGCGCCGCAACGCCGCGCGTACCGCCGGTTCGTCGTCGACGATCAGCACACTCATGGGGGCGAGTGTGCCACCCCCGTCAGTCTCCGGCGCGCAGGTCATCCAGGATCTGCTTCACGTCGTTGATCGGCACGGCGAAGCCCAGACCGATGCTGCCCGCCTCCGACTGGTTCGACCCGGCGCTCCGCATCGCCGAGTTGACGCCTACCACGGCACCGTTCATGTCGACGAGGGCGCCGCCGGAGTTGCCCGGGTTGAGTGAGGCGTCCGTCTGAAGGGCCTGGTAGGTGGTCGTCTGCGAGCCCACCTCACCGTTGTACTCGCCGCCGCCGAACTCGAACGGCCAGTGCTGCTCCTGCTGCCGCGGGGCGCTCTCCTTGCGGACGGTCACGTCGCGGTCCTTCGCCGAGATGATGCCGCTGGTGACGGACCCGGTGAGCCCCGCGGGTGAACCGATGGCCACCACCTGGTCGCCGACCTGCACCTTGTCGGAGTTCCCGAGCGTCGCCGGGGCCAGGTCGCTGACGCCCTCGGCCTTGATGAGCGCCATGTCGAGGTCGGGGGCCGTGCCGACGACCCGCGCGTTCGCCGTACTGCCGTCGCTGAACCGCACCTGGATCCGGTCGGCGCCGGAGACGACGTGGTTGTTGGTGAGGATCTCGCCGTCGGCGGTGAGCACCACGCCCGATCCGGTCGAGTTGCCGGTGGAGATCTCCACCACGCTGGGGCTGACGTTCTCGGCCACCGAGGCGACGGTGCCGTTGGTGCTGACGTGGGTGCCGTTCGCACCGGCGGACACCGTCGTCGGCGAGCCGCCCTCGCTCCAGGCGGAGCCGAGCAGCGCACCGGTGCCGCCGCCGATCGCGCCGGCCGCCAGCGCGACCGCGGCGAGCACG
>NZ_BAAHCA010001035.1:0-1583 GCF_054776295.1 Streptomyces sparsus | reverse complement strand
CCGCGTCCCGCAGCAGCGGCAGCAGGGTCGCGCACTCCCCCGCCCGGCTGCGGACCCGCACCAGGCCCTCCGGTCCGGTGCGCACCTGGAGCCGCGGCATGTCGGTCGGCCGCCAGTCACCGTTCTCTGTCCACATCAGCGGTCCCTCAGTCGGCGGACAGGGCGTCCAGCAGCTGGCCGACCTGCGGATCGGGGAGTGCCCGGGCCACGTCCGCCTGGGCCACCACGCCCACCAGCCGGTGTCCGTCGATGACCGGGAGCCGCCGGACCTTGTGCTCGGTCATGGTCACCAGGATCTCCTCGGCGCTGTCGTCGGCGCCGACGGTGACGGCCTCCCCCTGTGCGAGGTCGCCGGCCTTCACGTTCTCCGGGTCCTGCCCCCTGCCCAGGACCTTCACGACCACGTCGCGGTCGGTGATCATGCCCTTGAGCTTGTCGTCCGTACCGCAGATCGGCAGGGCGCCGACTCCCAGGTCGGTCATCTTCTGCGCGGCTTCGAGCACGCTGTCCTCGGCACCGATGCAATCGGCGCCCGGAGACATGATGTCGCGGGCCTTGGTCATGCCTGCCTCCTCGGGTGTGTAGACGTGGATGTCGGCCGGCCGGTGCCGGCCACCGGGCGGGGTTCCCCGCCTCCCGGTGATTAACCCGGCAGGCGACGGCGCCCGCCCCCGGTGGCGCACCCGGCCGGACGGCCTGAGGCTGGGACGCAGGACAGTCCCCACGGAAGGGAGGCGAGCGCCTTGCCGGTCATGGTGCAGGCCCTCCAGGGCGCGCCCTGCTGGGTCAGCCTGATGGCACGTGATCTGGACGCTGCCCAGGACTTCTACGCCTCGGTCTTCGGCTGGCGGTACACCGCCGGGCTGCACAAGCCGGGTGGGCGGACCGTCGCCACGGTGGACGACGTGCCGGTCGCCGGGCTGGGCACGATGGCCAGCGAGACGGACTTCCCGGTGGCCTGGACGCCCTACCTGGCGGCCGACGACGCGGACGCGACGGCCTCCCGGATCAGGGAGCGCGGCGGCACCGTCGCGGTGGGGCCGATGCAGTTCGACGGCGGCCGGGCCGCGTGGGCCGCCGGGCCCGACGAGGCGGTGTTCGGGATCTGGCAGGGTGAGGTGACGCGGCGCTGGGAGGTCGGCGGCCGGAGCGGCTCCACCGCCTGGCTGGAGCTGCGGACCCGCGACCCGTTCGCGTCGGCGCTCTTCTACGGCGAGGTCTTCGGCTGGGACCAGCGGCACTCGGAGCGGTTCGACATCCGGTTCGAGCACGAGCGGGTGGTGCTGCGCATAGCGAACCGGCGGGTGGCGCAGATCTCCGGCGGTGGCGACCGGGCTGCGGCGAAGCGCAAGGACTGGCCGCAGTGGCACGTGCACTTCCTGGTGGCCGACGTCGCCCGGACCGTCCGGCGGGTGCAGGAGGCCGGCGGAACCGTGGTCGCCCTCCCCCACGACAGCCCGAGCGGCGTCGTGGCCGCCTGCCGGGACCGTGAGGGCGGGCTGTTCCACCTGGTGCGCGAGAGCACCGGCTGAGCTGCCCCGAGGCGCCGCCCGGAGCCAGCGCGGGCAGCCCCCTGGCGGACG
>NZ_BAAHCA010001034.1:0-1583 GCF_054776295.1 Streptomyces sparsus | reverse complement strand
GGTGCGGCGGTGCTCGGCGCGCTCGCCGGACTGGGCGTGCTGGTGCTGGGCGGCGCCGACGGCTCGGGCACGGTACGGCCCGCCGGCGTGGGACTCGCGTTGCTGTCCGCGCTCGGCTACTCGGCCATGACGCTGTACATCCGCCGGCTCGGCAGCGCCGGGTCGGCGGGTGGTGACCCGCTGGCCACCACCGTCGCCGCGTTCGCCGTCGGCTCCGTGCTGCTGCTGCCCTTCGCACTGCTGGAAGGCGTGCTGCCGCAGGCGGAGGGCATCGGGAGGTCGCTGGCGCTGATGGCGTACGTGGCCGCGGTGCCGACGGCCCTCGCGTACCTGCTGTACTTCGCCGGTCTGGCCGTGGTGCGGGCCGCGACCGCCTCGGTGATCGCCCTGATCGAACCGGTGACGGCCGCGGTGATCGCCGTGCTGCTACTCGGTGAGCACCTCACCGCGCCGACGGTGGCCGGCACGGTGGTGCTGCTGACGGCCGTGTCGGCGCTGGTGCTCGCGGAGACGCGGTCAGGGACGCGTCAGAGCCGCAAGGTAGCCGGGAACGGGTACGGCGGGGTCGAGGTCGTCCGCGGGAACGGGCGCTCCGAAACCGGACACGGCCGGGAGGACACCGCTCCAGTGGGGGAGTGAGACGTCCCCTGCGTCGTCGTTGGGGCCGCCGCTGCGGATCTTCGCCGACACCTCCCGCAGCTCGACGGCGAGTACGGCGGTGGCGGCCAGCTCCTTGGCGTCGGCCGGACGGCAGTCGGTGGAGCGGCCCGCTATCGCCTGTTCCACCAGCGCGTCGAGCGCGGCGACCTTCTCCGCCGGGTCCGTCACCGGACGGGCGTCGCCGTGCACGACCACCGAGCGGTAGTTGACCGAGTGGTGCATCGCGGACCTGGCCAGCACCAGTCCGTCGACGTGGGTGACGGTGAGGCACACCGGCATCGCCGGCTCAGCGCCGTCCGCGGCGAGCCTGACGGGGCCCGATCCCGTCGAGCCGTGCACGTAGATCCGCTCCCCGACCCGGGCGTACAGCGTCGGCAGTACCACCGGCCGACCGTCCCGCACGAAGCCCAGGTGGCACACCCGGCCCTCGTCGAGGATGGCGTGCACGACTGAGCGGTCGTAGGACGCCCGGTGGCGGGACCGGCTCGGAGTGGAGTGCTCGGTGGCGGTGTAGGTGCTGCTCGGCTCCGGCATGGAGACCTCCTCGGGGCGGGGCGTTGCGCACCGGCGGGTGCGACGCCGGTCGACGTGGTGGAGTCGACCTTGACGGGAGTTGTTGTACTAGTGCAAAATGAGCTTTGTGCTAGAAGACTATCGGATCGAAGGCCGGGGTGCGACGGAGATCGCGCAGAGCGTGGAGCGCGGTGTCTCCGACGGTGGGCTCGCCCCCGGTCAACTCCTGCCGCCGGTACGCGAGGTGGCCGCACGGCTCGGCGTGAACCCCAACACCGTCGCCGCCGCCTACCGGACCCTGCGGGAGCGCGGGATCATCGAGACCGCCGGACGCCGCGGCAGCCGGGTGCGGGGCCGGCCGGCCAGCACCGCCCGGGAGGAGATCCGCGTGGAGGCGCCCCCCGGGGCGA
>NZ_BAAHCA010001033.1:0-1586 GCF_054776295.1 Streptomyces sparsus | reverse complement strand
GGCCCCCTTCGCCGACCAGCGCCGGGCCGCCGACCAGCGCCGGGCCGCCGGCCGGCAGCGGAGCACCGGGGAACCTGCGTCCGCCGGACCGCGTTGTCCCTCAGTGGAGTCCATCGGAAGGTGGAGACACCACCGGAAAACAGGGTTGCTCTGCTGCACCACTGGAGGGCGTACCGTGCACGGCCGACACAACGGACTACGGACGGCGTTGCTGCTGGGCGCGATGTCCGCACTGATCCTCGTCATCGGCAGCTTCTTCGGCCGCACGGGTCTCGTCGCCGCCCTGTTCCTGGCACTGGGCACCAACGCCTACGCCTACTGGAACAGCGACCGGCTGGCGCTGCGCGCCATGCGGGCCCGACCGGTCAGCGAGTTCCAGGCCCCGCAGCTCTACCGCATCGTGCGGGAGCTCTCCACCGCCGCCCGGCAGCCGATGCCGCGCCTCTACCTCTCACCGACCCAGGCGCCCAACGCCTTCGCCACCGGCCGCAACCCGCGCAACGCGGCCGTCTGCTGCACCGAGGGCATCCTGCGCCTGCTCGACGAGCGGGAACTGCGCGGAGTGCTCGGCCACGAGCTGAGCCACGTCCACAACCGGGACATCCTCATCGCGTCCGTCGCCGGCGCGATGGCCTCGGCGGTGCTGTTCGCGGTCAACTTCGCCTGGCTCATCCCGTTCGGCCGCTCCGACGACGAGGAGGGGCCCGGACTGGTCGGCATGCTGCTCGTCATGATCCTCGGTCCGCTCGCCGCCGCCCTCATCCAGCTCGCGGTGAGCCGCTCCCGCGAGTACGAGGCCGACGCCGCCGGCGCCCAGCTCACCGGCGACCCGCTGGCCCTGGCGTCCGCGCTGCGCAAACTGGAGCGGGGCACCGCCTCGCTGCCGCTGCCCCGCGAACCGCGCCTGAAGACGGCCGGTCACATGATGATCGCCAACCCGTTCCGGCCCGGCCCGGGCACCTCCGGGCTGTTCGCCACCCACCCACCGATGGCCGAACGTATCGCCCGCCTGGAACGGATGGCAGGCTGGCGACCGTGAAGACACTTCTGAACATCCTCTGGCTCATCTTCTCCGGCGTCTGGCTGGCGATGGCCTACGCCGTGGCCGGACTCGTCTGCTGCGTCCTGATCATCACCATCCCGTGGGGCATCGCCTGCTTCCGCATCGCCGTCTACTCCCTGTGGCCCTTCGGCTACCGGGTCACTCCCAAGGCCGACGCGGGCATCGCCTCCGGTATCGGCAACGTCATCTGGCTGATCCTGGCCGGCGTCTGGATCACACTGGGCCACATCGCCGCCGGCATCGCCTTCTGCGTGACGATCATCGGCATCCCGTTCGGCATCGCCCACTTCAAGATGGTGCCCGTCTCCCTGATGCCCCTTGGCCGGGAGATCGTCCCCACCGACGCGCCCACCTACCCCGCCTACCGCTGGTAGACGGCCGGCTGCCGCTGCTGCCGCTGCTGCCGCCGCTGGGTGCCCGGCTGTGCGGTCGGCCGGCGTCCGGCCCGTCCGCACACCTCCCGTACGGGCACGCGGGGGCTGTGGGACGGCAGACACGGCTTCGGGCGGCGCCCCTCCCGAGG
>NZ_BAAHCA010001032.1:0-1587 GCF_054776295.1 Streptomyces sparsus | reverse complement strand
CGCCGGGCGACGGCAGCGGCCGGGCGGCCTCACCAGGTGTGTGCGGGATTGACCTTCATGCAGGCGGACGAGTCGTCGCCGGTCAGCGCGTCCAGGCTGTCCGGCGCCTTGCCGTCGTCCTCCGTGTCGGCCGCCGGCTCACCCGAGGGCCCCGCGTCGGCGGAGGCCTTCGGGTAGGCGGTCCCCTCCCGCCAGTCCGCCCCGACGACCAGCGTCACGCCGCTCTCGTCACCGGCGTGCTTCACCGCCCGCTCGGGCAGCCCCAGCGCGTCGGCGACCGCCTGGGCGTCGCCCCGCAGGTCCGTGCGCGGGTACAGCACCACCGTGTCCCACTGCGAGCGCGGGGCGCGGTCCGCGAACGCCCGGACGAAGCCGTCCTGCTGCAACCGGCTGCTGATGGTGGCGGCCCGGCCGCTGACCGGCGCCTGCACGGCGGTGCGGGTCCCGTTCATCACCCGCACGTCGATCTCTGCGGGGTCCGCCGCCGGATCACTCGGTTCGGGACTGGTCCGGGACGCCGGCTTCTTCTCGTCCTTGCCGTCCAGCGCGACGTCGTGCCGGATCATCGAGAAGACCTTCTCCGCGTCGCCCTCCTTGGGCAGCACGTAGTTGCCGCCCTGCGAGTACACCCACGGCATCGTCGCCATGCTGATGCGCTTCGCCGGGACCCGCTTGATGTCCTCGCCGAGGTCGTACAGCTTCTTGACCGTGTCCAGCCCGTCGTCGACGGTGAGCGCCTCGGTCGCCTCCTCGGCGAGCGCGCGCAACCGGTTGGGGCTGGTCAGCTTCGTCCCGGCCTTCAGCTCGCGGACCATCGAGTTCATGTACATGTGCTGGGCCTTGGCCCGGCCCAGGTCGCTGCCGTCCTCGAAACCGTGCCGGGTGCGCAGCCACTGGAGGGCCTGCTCACCCTTGACCTTGGTCTCGCCCTTCTCCAGGCGCAGGCCGGACTGCTCGTCGTGCACGTTGGCGTCGACGCACACCGGTACTCCGCCGACGGCGTCCGCCATCGCCACCACACCGGTGAAGTCGATCATCATGAAGTGGTCGACGGGAATGCCCGTCAACTCCTCCCAGGTGGCGACGGTGCAGCCCGGACCGCCGTTCTGCAGACTGGCGTTGATCTTGTCGGTGCGCTGCTCGAAGGTCTCCTTCGAGTCGGGGTCGGTGCAGCGGGGGATCGTCACCCGGGTGTCGCGCGGTATGGAGAGCACCGACATGTTGCTGCGGTCGGCGGAGACGTGCACCAGCATCTGCACGTCGGCCAGCGGCGGCCGGCCCCGGTCGGCCTTGGCGCCGCCCAGTTCGACGTTCTCCTCGGTGTTGCGGCTGTCCGAGCCGAGCAGCAGGATGTTCAGCGGTGTCTGCCCGGCGGCGTTGGGTTTGTTGCGGTCCAGCTTGTTGTCACCGAGGTGCAGGGGGTCCTTGGTGAGGTTGCCGTTGAGGTGCTGGTAGTAGAGGTAGCCCGCTCCCGCGGTGCCGAGTATCAGCACCGACAGCACGGCGGCCGTCCAGCGCAACGCGCGTCGCTTCCGCGGCGCGGGACCGCTGCCCCCGCCGGAGCCGCCGGTGTGCTCGCCGCCGTCG
>NZ_BAAHCA010001031.1:0-1591 GCF_054776295.1 Streptomyces sparsus | reverse complement strand
GGCGTCCAGCATCGGCTCGGCCGCCGGTCCGTCCGGCCGGGACACCGCGGCCCGCCAGCGGGCGAGCCGGGCGACGGCCTCGTCCAGGACGGCCTCGGTGTACTCCCAGTCGCTGCGGTAGTGGTGGGCCAGCAGGGCCAGCCTGATGGCCGCGGGGTCCACGCCCGCGCGCCGCAGGGCCGAGACGAAGACCAGGTTGCCCTTGGACTTCGACATCTTCTCGCCGTCGAGCCCCACCATGCCGGCGTGCACGTAGGACCGGGCGAAGGGGTGCTCGCCGGTCAGCGCCTGGGCGTGCGAGGCGCCCATCTCGTGGTGCGGGAAGGCGAGGTCGGAGCCGCCGCCCTGCACGTCGAAGCCCATGCCGAGGTGGTCCAGGGCGATGGCCACGCACTCGATGTGCCAGCCCGGCCGGCCGGCGCCCAGCGTGCCGCCGTCCCAGTGCGGCTCACCGTCCCGGGCAGCCATCCACAGCATCGGGTCCAGCGGGTTCTTCTTGCCCGGGCGGTCCGGGTCACCGCCGCGCTCGGCGGACAGCACCCGCATCGCGGCGGCGTCCAGGCCGGACACCTCGCCGAAGTGCGGGTCCGACTCCACGGAGAAGTAGACGTCTCCGTCGAGCTCGTAGGCGGCCCCGGAGTCCCGGAGCCGTTCGACGAGCGGCACGATCGCGGGTATCGACTCGACCGCGCCGACGAAGTCGTCGGGCGGCAGCATGCGCAGCGCCGTCATGTCCTCGCGGAACAGGGCGGTTTCGCGTTCGGCCAGCTCGGACCAGTCCTCGCCGGTGGCGACGGCACGTTCCAGCAGAGGGTCGTCCACGTCGGTGACGTTCTGCACGTAGTGCACCTGCCGCTGGTTGTCGAGCCACACGCGCTGCACGAGGTCGAACGCGTTGTAGGTCGCCGCGTGTCCGAGGTGGGTGGCGTCGTAGGGCGTGATGCCGCAGACGTAGATACGGGCGACGGGACCGGGGGCGAGTGTCACTCGCCCGCCGGTCGCGGTGTCGTGGATCCGGAGGTCGCGGCCCGTGCCGGGCAGGGCGGGGACCTCAGAAGCAGGCCAGGCATGCATGCCGACGAGCCTAACCGGACGGATGTTCATCCTACGAACGGGACCAGCACGAACGGCTGATTCGACGGTCTTGCGCGGGAGTGTCCGGCCGGTCAGACCGGCGGCCAGGGAATGGCCGGCCAGGCGCCGCCGGGCAGCGGGTGGCGTCCGGTGGTCAACAGGGCGTCGGTGCGCTTGCGCACCGCGTCCACCTCGGCCGCGCTGAGCAGTTCCGCCAACCGGGTGGCCAGCGCCGCCCCGGGGGCCAGAGCGTCGGCGAGGCCGCGCAGCGCGGCCGACGCCTCGGCGGGCAGCTCCTCGCCCGCCCAGCCCCACAGCAGGGTGCGCAACTTGTCGTCGGTGTGGAAGGTGACACCGTGGTCGATGGCGTACAGGCTGCCGTCGGCCTGCGGGAGGAGGTGGCCGCCCTTGCGGTCGGCGTTGTTGATCACCGCGTCGAGCACGGCGACCCGGCGCAGCGGCGCGTCAACGGCGTGCACCAGCAGCGCGGCGCGCTCCCCCGCGCCCCCCGGCGCCC
>NZ_BAAHCA010001030.1:0-1592 GCF_054776295.1 Streptomyces sparsus | reverse complement strand
CGGTGGAGGCGCACGGCACCGGCACCTCACTCGGCGACCCCATCGAGGCGCAGGCGCTGCTCGCCACCTACGGCCAGGACCGCCCCGACGAGCGGCCGGTGTGGCTGGGTTCGGTGAAGTCCAACCTGGGTCACACCCAGGCCGCCGCCGGTGCCGTCGGCATCATCAAGATGGTGCTCGCGCTGCGCGAGAACACGCTGCCGCGCACCCTGCACGCCACGGCCCCGTCCTCCCGGGTCGACTGGGAGTCGGGCCGGGTGCGACTGCTGGACGAGGCCGTCGCCTGGCCTCGCGCCGACCGGCCGCGCCGGGCCGGTGTCTCCGCCTTCGGCGTGTCGGGCACCAACGCCCACGTCGTCCTCGCGGAACCCCCCGCCGACACGGCCCCGACCGTCGACACGGCCCCCGCGGACCAGTCCGACGGCTCGTCCCGCGCGCAGGCTCTGGCCTGGCTGGTGTCGGCCCGTGGTGAGAGCGCGCTGCGCGACCAGGCGGCCCGCCTGCTGTCCCACGTCGAGCAGCGGCCCGCCCTGCGTTCCCGCGACGTCGCCCACGCCCTGGCGTTCACCCGTGCCCAGCTCGAACACCGCGCGGTCGTCGCCGGTGCCGACCGGGAGGAACTGCTGAGCGGCCTGGCCGCCCTGGCAGCCGGGGAGACCGGCCCCGCAGTGGTCACCGGCGACACCCTCGCCGAGGGCACCACCGCGTTCCTGTTCGCCGGACAGGGCACCCAGCGCCCTGGCATGGGACGTGAGTTGCACGCCGCCCACCCGGTGTACGCCGACGTCTTCGACACGGTGTGCGCGCACTTCGACGGCCTGCTGCCGCTTCCCCTCGCCGACGTCGTCCTCGGTGACGACCCCGCGCCGCTGGCCCGGACCGAATACGCCCAGCCGGCCCTGTTCGCCGTCGAGGTGGCGCTCTACCGGCTGCTGGAGAGCTGGGGGGTCCGCCCCGACCACCTGCTCGGGCACTCCGTGGGTGAACTCGCCGCCGCCCACGTCGCCGGCGTCCTCACGCTGCCCGACGCCTGCCGACTCGTCGCCGCCCGCGGCCGGCTCATGCAGGCACTGCCCGAGGGCGGGGCGATGGTGGCCGTCCAGGCGTCCGAGGAGGAGGTGCTGCCGCTGCTCGCGGGTCAGGAGGAGCGGGCCGCGCTCGCCGCGGTCAACGGGCCCCGCTCGGTGGTCGTCTCGGGTGACGAGGAGACCGTCCTGCGGATCACCGAGCGCCTCGCCGCGCAGGGACGCAAGACCACCCGCCTCAAGGTCGGCCACGCCTTCCACTCGCCGCTCATGGAAGGGGCCCTCGCCGAGTTCCGCGCGGTCGCCGCCGACGTCGGCTACGCCGAACCCCGCATCCCGATCGTCTCCGACCTGACCGGACGGGTCGCCGCCGAGGGGGAGTTGACCGACCCCGAGTACTGGGTCCGGCACGTCCGGGAGACGGTGCGGTTCGCCGACGGACTCGCCTGCCTGGAAGCACTCGGAGCCGACCGGCTCCTCGAGATCGGCCCCGACGCGACCCTGACCGCGCTCGCCGCGGGAGCCCGCCGGTCGCCCGGCCTGCTGGCCGTCCCGGTGCTGCGGCCC
>NZ_BAAHCA010001029.1:0-1592 GCF_054776295.1 Streptomyces sparsus | reverse complement strand
GCCTCGGCCTTCGGCTCGGCGTCGGCGCGGGGCGTCGGGCGCGAGGCGGTCCGGTCCGGTGGGGGCGCGGCAGGTGCCCGCCGTCCGGTCCGGCGCCGCTCGTCCAGACGTGTGATCAGCTGCTCGTACTCCTCGGCGATCCGCCGTGGCGCGTAGCGCTCAGCCCTGCGCAGCGCCGCCTGGCTCATCCGGTGGCGCAGCTCGGGGCTCTCGATGAGGTGCAGCAGCGCGTCGGCGTACGCCCGTACGGTGGTGCCCTCCTTGTCGCCGAGCGGCGACAGCAGGCCGTCCCGGCCGTTGGTGATGATCTCGCCCGGCCCGTACGGGCAGTCGGTGCTGACCACCGGCACTCCGCATCGCATGGCCTCGACGAGCGTCATCCCGAACGACTCCGCGTTGGAGGACACGGCGGCGATGGCCCCCTTGGCCCACTCGGTCTCGATGGGGGAACGCGCCCCCATGAGGAACGCGCGGTCGTACAGACCGAGGCTTTCGATCTTCGCTCGCAGCGGCGCCTGCAACCTGCCCCGACCGTAGAGGCGCAGTCGCCAGTCGGGATGCTTCTCCGCCACGAGGGCGAAGGCGCTGAGCAGCCGGTCGTAGCGCTTCACCTTGATCAGCCGTCCGGCCGCGACGATGAGCTTGCTCTGGCCGTCGGAGGGTTCGACCTCGACGTCGGGCACGGCGTTGGGGATGCAGCTGATCACCACGTTGCCACCGTCGTCCTCGTCCGGTGCGGCGACCGCACCCGGGATGGCCGCGCGGTACTTGGCGGCGTCGGCGTAGGAGACGGTGAGGAAGGCGTCCAGGTGCGGGATGGCCGCGTCCTGGTGGGCGCGGATGTCCGCCCTGTGCATCGCGCGGGTGAGGTGTTCCTGGCCGATGCGCAGGTAGCGGCTCTCGCCGTAGGCCGCGAGGTAGTCGTTGATCTTGGGACGGGTCGCAACCACCACGTCGGCGTCGGTGTCCCGCAGGTACTCGGCTATCCGGAGGTCGCCGAGCCGGGTGGCGATGCCGCGTTCGAGGGCGTCGGCGCTCTCAGCGAACCGCTCGCTGGGCCGGTGGAAGAGGGGGTCGTCACCGTCGTAGCGAGGGGAGTGGCCGCGCAGATCGAGCAGGGTGGTCATGGTGACCCGGGGATCGAAGGGCAGCGCGGGTTCCTGGACGGTCCGCCGGAGGCTGACCACCTCGACCGAGTGCCGGTCGGACAGGGCACGGGAGAGATTCACCGTCGAGCGGATCGTCCCGCCGATGCCGTAGGCGTTGTCCAGCAGAAAAGCGATCTTCATCTGGCCAGCTTCCTCACACGCAACTCACGGTAGGCACCGCAATGCCCTGTTATGTGGAAATTGTTCACACATGACAGGGAAGTCGCGAGTCGAGGGAGACGGGTCCTGTACCGTCCCTTCCGGTTCTGCTCGGTCCGGGGGGACGCGCCGGCACGGTGCGACGTACCGCACGGATTCCGGAACCGCTGGTCGCGGCCTCCGATGTGGCGTTCCCTCACCTGCCGGTCCGTCCGACGGCGCGGCGCACCACCGCGCGGCGCGTCGGTGCGCCGGTGACCAGCGCACCACGCCCGCGCGGCGGCG
>NZ_BAAHCA010001028.1:0-1599 GCF_054776295.1 Streptomyces sparsus | reverse complement strand
CCCCGGCCCCGCCGCCGCGGGTTGTCCTTCGCGGCGGCGGGCCCCGAGGCGGGCCCCGGGGGAGGGGCGGGAGCGGTCACAGTCATCTGCCGCTGCCTCAGCTCTTGAACGCCTTGGCTGCCGCGGCTTCCAGCTTCTCCGCGGCGGCCTCGGGGTCGGACGGGTCGCGGAGGAAGTCCTGGAGCAGCTTCCACTCGCCGGCGCCCTTGGTGCCGCCGAACGCCGCCGGGGCCTGGTCCGACATGTCGAACCGCACCGAGTCACCCGCGTCGATGAGGGACTTGGCGGTCTCCCGGGTGGTGTCGTCGGAGTACTGGTCGAGCGCAAGTTCCTTGTTGGGGGAGAGGTAGCCGCCCGCCTCGGCCCACACGGCCGCCGCCTGCGGGGTGGCCAGGAACTCCATCAGGCGCATGGCGCCCTTCTGGTTCTCGCCGTCCTTCAGCACCACGGCCGCGTCGCCACCGCTGACCACGGGCGCGTCCCCGCCCTCGACGGGCGGGAAGGGGAAGAACTTGGCGTCCTCGCCGAGCTTCTTGCCGAACTCGTCCTTGGCTATGCCGCCGACGAAGTCACCCTCGTAGACCATGCCGGCCTTCGGCTCGGGGCCGAAGACGTGCTCGACGGAGGTGGGGAAGTCGGTGCGCAGCGCGCCCTTGGCGCCCCCGGCGACCAGCTCCTTGTCGGCGAACAGCTCACCGAGTGTGGTCAGCGCCTTGACGACGGTGTCGTCGGTCCACGGCATGGCGTGCGCGGCCAGCTTGTCGTAGTTGGCGGGCCCCGCCTGGGAGAGGTAGATGTTCTCGAACCAGTCGGTGAGCGTCCAGCCGTCCTGACCGGCGACGGCGAAGGCGGGAGTGCCGGAGTCGGCGAGGGTGCGGCCGGTCTCCAGCAGCTCCTCGTAGCTCTTCGGCTCGTCGACGCCGGCCTGCTCGAAGGCCTCCGGGCTGTACCAGACCGTCGACTTGTGGGCGGCCTTGAAGTACAGCCCGTAGTAGGTGCCGTCGACCGTGCCGTAGTCCTTCCAGACGTTGGCGAAGTTGTTGGTGGCGGCCATCTCCGTCTTCTTCGACAGCGGCTTCAGCCAGTCCTCCTCGGCGAACTGCTGCAACACGCCGACCTGCGGCACCATCACGACCTCGGGCGCGTTGCCGCCCTCGATCTTGCTGCCGACGAAGGTGGACACGTTGTCGCCGGTGGACACGAACTGCGTCTTCGCGCCGGTCTCGGCGGAGAAGGCGTCGAGCACCTTCTGGAAGTTCTTCTGCTCGCTGCCCGTCCAGACGCCGGCCACGGTCACGGTCTGGCCGCTGAGTTCGCCGTCGCCCTCACCGGCCGGCCCGGTGGGGTCGTCACCGCAGGCGGTGGCGCCGAGTGCGAGGGCGAGGGTGGCGGCTCCGGCGGCTGCTGCGCGTCGGGTGGGTCGTCTCATGGTGGTGTCCCTTCCTGGGGAGGTGAGCGGGGAAGTGCGGTGGTGTGCGGTGACGGCCGGGGTGCGTGCGGCATCGCGACCGACGTGGTGCCGGGTGGTGGTGCGGGCTGCGCTGTTCCACGGGGGCGGGAACCGCGCCGGGCCGGTGCCGGCCGCGGGTGCGGCCGGCC
>NZ_BAAHCA010001027.1:0-1603 GCF_054776295.1 Streptomyces sparsus | reverse complement strand
GGCCTTCGAGTCGACCCGCGACCTGTGGCGGCAGGTGCCGGTCGACGAGCTGTTCCCGCCCACGCTGACCGGCGACGGCGCCGGCCCCGGCGGAGCCGACCGCCGCTGGATCCGGGTGGCCGTCGCCCCCGACAGCGGCTGCGCACGCGCCTTCGACGAACTGCTCACCAAGGCGCTCTCCCCAGTCGGTTGCCGCCGCCTGGTCCGTGCCACCTACGTCGACGAGACCACCACCAGCGTCACCACCGTCGGGCTGCTCTTCACCCGGTCCGACTCCGCCGGCATGCGCGAACTCCGCGACCGGTTCGCAGGGGAGAACCTCACCGAGCGCACCGACCTGATGCCCCGCCCCTACGCGGCCCGCGGCACCGACGCCGCCGAGTTCGGCGACGCCCAGCGAGCCACCTGGACGATCCGGGTCCGCAGCGACGCCCCCGTCGTGGTGTTCGCGGTGACCGGGTTCGCCGACGGACGCACCGTCAGCGACCCGCAGTCCGCCGCCAACGCCACCGCCGAAGGTGAGACCACCGCGCCCGCCCAGGCCGGCCTCGGCCACGACGCGCAGGGCATCGCCGACCGCGTGGAACGCGTCGTACGGCCGCCCGCCGCCGCCCGCAAGGAGAACGCCCTGTGACCGCCGCCCGCCGCGTCGCCGTGCTGCTCGCCGCTGTCGCCCTGGTACTGCCGGCAGCCGGGGTCGCTCATGCCGACACCATCCGGGAACGCCAGTGGCCGCTGGAAGCGGTCGGAGCGGAGGACGCCTGGCAGACCACCAAGGGGGCCGGCGTCACCATCGCGGTGCTCGACACCGGCGTGGACGACACCCACCCGGACCTGCGCGGCGCGGTGCTGCCCGGCAAGGACGTCGTCGGGTTCGGCGCGGGCCGCGGCGACCGCTCCTGGGCCCGGCACGGCACCGCCATGGCCGGCATCATCGCCGGCCGCGGGCACGGGCGGAACGGGGAGGACGGCGTCATGGGCATCGCGCCGGAGGCCACGATCCTGCCGGTGCGCGTCCTGCTGGAGGACGGGGACCCCGAACGCAAGCGGGCCCGCAGCGCCCGCAGCGGTGCCCTGGCCGAGGGCATCCGCTGGGCCGCCGACCGGGGAGCGGACGTCATCAACCTCTCCCTCGGCGACGACAGCGCCTCCGCGCACCCCGACCCGCGGGAGGACGCCGCGGTCAGGTACGCGCTGCGCAAGGGGTCCGTGGTCGTGGCCTCGGCGGGCAACGGCGGCGAGGAGGGCGACCGGGCCTCGTACCCGGCCGCCTACCCCGGCGTGATCGCGGTCACGGCCGTCGACCGCTACGGCGCCCGGGCGTCCTTCTCCACCCGCCGCTGGTACGCCACCGTCAGCGCTCCCGGCAAGGACGTGGTGATAGCGGATCCGGACGGCACCTACTACTCGGGCTGGGGCACCAGCGCCGCCGCCGCCATGGTCTCGGGGGTCGCCGCGCTGGTCCGCGCCTCCTACCCCGACCTCAGCCCGGCACAGGTCAAGTCGCTGCTCGCGGACACGGCCCGCGACACCCCGGCCGGGGGCCGCAGCGACGCCCTCGGCACCGGCCTGGTCGACGCCGCCGCGGCGGGGGAGGTCGCCG
>NZ_BAAHCA010001026.1:0-1605 GCF_054776295.1 Streptomyces sparsus | reverse complement strand
GGCACCGGCCGCCGCCTCCCCCGGCGGCGCCTCCTCGCGCGTCCCGGGCCGCGGCACGGTGCTGCGCCACAGTGCCGTGCAGGCCAGCACGGAGGCGGCGACCAGCAGTCCGTTGCGCACCACCAGCAGGGTGACCCCCACCGCGTCGCTGGCCACCACGTGGCCGAAGCCGATGGGGAACTCCAGCAGCGTCACGCCGGTCGCGACCAGCACCAGCACGGCCGGCACCCGCATCCGCCAGGAACGCAGCGTCAGGCAGACCGCGGCGAGGCCGACCAGCCACAGCAGGTACTGCGGGCTGATCACCCGGCTCGTGGTCGTGAACAGCAGCACCGCGGCGAACGCCGCGTCGGCCGTCGTGGTCGGCGTCCACGCCCCGGCCCGCAGCCGCCACCACAGCAGCCAGGCGAACGCCAGCGCGGTCAGCGCCAGGGACCCGGCGGCGACCAGCGACACGTACGGTCCGAGGAACTCCATCGAGCCGTAGTGGAGGCGCACCTCACCCTGCCAACCGAACTGCCGGGCCACGTGCAGCACCAGCGCGCCGAGCGACTCCACCTCCACCCCCCGGTCCCGCTGCGCGGTCAGGAAGTCCAGCGCCCCGGGCATCGTGGCGGTGAACACCGCCGTCAGCAGCAGCCCGGTGGCGAGCGCCGACGTCCAGGTCCGCCGCGTCGTGCGCCCCCGCGCGGTGCCCACCAGCAGCAGCGCCGGCCACACCTTCAGCAGCGCGCCGAACGCCGCCAGCGCACCCGCCGTCCGCGGATGCCGGACAGCCGCCAGCAGCGCGGCCACCGCCACCGCCGTCACCATCACGTCGTACCTGGCGTAAGCAGTCGGCCCCAGGAGCGGCACCCCGGCCAGCCACACCCAGGCGCCCACCGGGCTGCGCGACGGGCCCCGGCCGGCGAGCAGCAGCGCCGCGAACACCGCGGCGTCGGTGAGCAGCGCCAGCACGAAGAAGGCCGCCGGGTACGACAGGAAGGGCAGCAGGCCGGGGGAGAGCACCGGCAGCGCCGCCGCGGGCGGGTACTGCCACGTCACGTCATCCTGCGGGAAGCTGCCGGTCCGCAGCACCTCGTACCAGCCCTGGTAGATGACCGACACGTCGGTGGTGACGTCGGGCCCCGGCACGGTGAGCACCTGGAAGACGCACAGCAGGAGCAGGATCCGGGTGAGGGCCCAGGCCGCGCAGGCCGTCCAGGCGGTGGGGGTCGAACGCATGACCCGACCGTACGCCGACGGCGGGCCCACCCGGTACTGTCGTCGCCGATGCACCAGACGATGCGCAAGACGCTGATTGTCACCAACGACTTCCCGCCCCGCCCCGGCGGCATCCAGGCGTTCCTGCACAGCATGGCGCTGCGCCTGGACCCGGGCAGGGTGGTCGTCTACGCCTCCACCTGGAACCGCACCGCCGAGGGCCGTGCGGAGACGGCCCGGTTCGACGCCGAACAGCCCTTCCCCGTGGTGCGCGACCGGACGACGATGCTGCTGCCCACCCCGCGGGCCACCCGCCGCGCGGTGGAACTGCTGCGGGAGCACGACTGCACCGCGGTGTGGTTCGGCGCGGCGGCGCCGCTGGGCCTGATGGCACCGGCGCTG
>NZ_BAAHCA010001025.1:0-1606 GCF_054776295.1 Streptomyces sparsus | reverse complement strand
CCGGCGCCGCTCCAGCAGGCGCCGGCCCCCTACTTCCCGCAGCAGGCCGGCCCCGACCGCGGCGGTTACCAGGCCCCGCAGCAGTACCAGTACCAGCAGCAGCCGATGCGGCCGGTGGCGCCGCGACCGGCCGCCCCGCGTCCCGCCGTGCCGCGCCAGATGCCGGGCGTCTACGAGGACCCCTACGGCCGTCAGCACCCGGCACCGGGTTACTGATCCCGAGACCCGGCCAGGGGCCGACGGATGGGCGCGGGTGACAGGATGGCGGCATGCCCACGCCCACGCTGACCTCGTTGCACGTCTATCCGGTGAAGGGGGTGCGGGGGACGCCCCCCGGGGAGGCGGAGGTGCAACCCTGGGGCTTGGCCGCCGACCGCCGCTGGATGGTGGTGGACGCGAACGACCGCCAGGTGACGCAGCGCGAGCATCCGCGGCTCGCGCTGGCCGCAGCCGAACCGCTGCCGGGAGGAGCGGTACGGCTGACGGGCCCGGGCATGCCCGCGCTCACCGTGGAGGTGCCCGGCACCTCCACGCCGTCGACCGTGGTCGGTGTGTGGCGCAGCAAGGTGCCGGCCGTTCCGGCCGACGCCCCGGGCAACGACTGGTTCAGCAGGTATCTGGGTGAGCCGGTGCGGCTGGTGTTCATGGACGATCCGCGCAGCCGGCCGGTGGACCCGGCCTACGGCCGGGACGGGGAGACGGTGAGTTTCGCCGACGGATTCCCGTTGCTGGTGACGACCGCCGCGTCGCTGGAGGCGCTGAACCTGCTCATCGCGCAGGGCGACCACGCCGACGAGGGCCCGCTGCCGATGGACCGGTTCCGGCCCAACCTGGTGCTGTCGGGGACGGCACCGTGGGCCGAGGACGAGTGGCGGCGGTTGCGGATCGGCGAGGTGGTGTTCCGGGTGACGAAGCCCTGCGGGCGATGCGTCGTCACCACGACGGACCAGGGCACCGGGCAGCGCGGCAAGGAGCCACTGCGCACCCTGGCCCGTCACCGTCGGTTCGGGGACCAGCTGGTCTTCGGCCAGAATCTGGTGCCGGAATCCACGGGCAGGGTGCGCAGTGGGGATCAGGGTGAGGTGCTGGGCTGAGACGCGTCCGCCTCACCGGTCCCGGCCAGCAGCCGGGAGCGGATGAGGAAGCGCACCCCCTCGGGCGCCTCGAGGGAGAAGCCGCTGCCCCTGCCGGGCACCACGTCGACCGTCAGGTGGGTGTGGCTCCAGCGCGCGTACTGGTCGGCGGCGATCCAGAAGGGCACCGGATCCGCCACGCCCCGCACCACCAGCTCACCCAGCAGCACGTCGCTGTCGCCGGTCCGGAACTCGCCGCGCGGGTAGCACATCGGCGCGCTGCCGTCGCAGCAGCCGCCGGACTGGTGGAACATCAGGGGCCCGTGACGGTGGGTGAGGTCCCGCAGCAGCTCGGCTGCCGCCGCGCTCAGCGCGACCCGCACCGGTCCGGGGCCGGGCTCCTGACCCGGGGTGGGCACCACCGGTCATCACTCCTCACACGGGCGGCGGACGTCGAACGGGCGGGCCGCCCGGCAGCACCCGGGCGGGTGGTCCCTGGCGGGTGCTGCCCGGGCGGCATGCGCGGGGGTGCG
>NZ_BAAHCA010001024.1:0-1609 GCF_054776295.1 Streptomyces sparsus | reverse complement strand
GCCGAGCGTGCGCTGCGCGCGCTGCGCGCCCAGGAGCGCACCGATCTCCCCCCGGGCGGCTACCGGCTCGCCGTGGGGCGCGTCGAGGGGCGCGACACGGTGGCGCTGGCAGGTACCGACGGCGCGGGCCTCTTCCACGCGGCGCAGACCCTGCGGCAGCTGGTGGTCGGCGGCCGGCTGCCCGGCGTACCGCTCAGGGACTGGCCGACGGCCGCCGTCCGCGGCACCACGGAGGGCTTCTACGGTGAGCCGTGGTCGCAGCGGCAGCGCCTGGACCTGATCGACTTCCTCGGGCGCACCAAGCAGAACCGCTACCTGTACGCGCCGGGTGACGACCCCTTCCGGCAGTCCCGCTGGCGCGACCCCTACCCCGCCGCGCAACGGGCCGACTTCCGGGAGCTGGCCGAGCGGGCCCGCGCCAACCACGTGGTGCTGGGCTGGGCGGTCTCGCCCGGGCAGTCGTTCTGCTTCGCCGACCCCGAGCACCGGCGGGCGCTGCTGCGCAAGCTGGACGCCATGCGGGCCCTGGGCGTGGGCGCGTTCCAGCTCCGCTTCGACGACGTGAGCTACACCGAGTGGCACTGCGGGGCGGACGGCGAGAAGTACGGCAGCGGCCCGGAGGCGGCGGCCACCGCACAGGCGGAGCTGGCCGACGCGGTCGCCGCCCACCTGTCGCGGCGGCCGGACACGGCACCGCTGTCGGTGCTGCCGACGGAGTTCTACCAGGAGGGTGAGACGGAGTACCGGTCCGCGCTGGCCAAGCGGCTGGACCGACGGGTCGACGTCGCCTGGACCGGGGTCGGCGTGGTCCCGCGGACCATCACCGGGCGGGAACTGGCCAGCGCCACCGAGGCGTTCGGGCACCGGCTGGTCACGCTGGACAACTACCCGGTGAACGACTTCGCCGACGACCGGGTGTTCCTCGGCCCCTACATCGGGCGGGAGCCCGCCGTGGCGGCCGGTTCGGCGGCGGTGCTGACCAACGCGATGGAGCAGCCCACCGCGTCCCGCATCCCGCTGTTTACCGCGGCGGACTTCGCCTGGAACCCGCGCGGCTACCGCGCTCAGGAGTCCTGGCAGGCCGCGATCGAGGACCTCGCGGGGCCGGACCCCGAGGCCCGGGACGCGCTGTCGGCCCTCGCCCGCAACGGTTCCTCCTCGGTGCTCGACGACGAGGAGTCGGCGTACGTCCGGCCGCTCGTCGCCGAGTTCTGGGCCGCCCGCGAGTCGTCCGACGCCGGGCGGCTGGCGTCGGCCGCCAAGGCGCTGCGGGAGGCGTTCCGTCAGTTGCGGGCCGCCCCGGAGGGGTTGGAGAAGGTGGCCGACGGCGCGCTTTCCGCCGAGGTGGAGCCGTGGGCGCGGCAGTTGGCCCGGCTGGGTGAGGCCGGCGAACGGGCCGTGGACGTGCTGCTCGCGCAGCGGGAGGGGGACGGCGCCGCCGCCTGGCGGGCGCAGTTGCACTTCCAGCGGCTGGCCCAGGCGGCCGAACGCAGCCCGGTCACGGTCGGCGAGGGGGTGCTGCCGGAGTTCCTGGAGCGGTCGGCAGAGGAGGCCGACGCCTGGTCCGGGGTGGCCGCGGCGAAGGACGGCGACAAGCGCGCCAGTGCCG
>NZ_BAAHCA010001023.1:0-1615 GCF_054776295.1 Streptomyces sparsus | reverse complement strand
CGCGACCTCAACCTTGGCAAGGTTGCGCTCTACCAGCTGAGCTACGTCCGCCTGCGGTGCCCGTCCACTATATCCGCCCCGCGCGGTGCCCCGGTACCGTCCGGGGGCCGCGGCGCGCGGCGGCCGTGTGGTGGCGGTCACCCGCCCGTCACGGCAGGTGCGGCGCGGGTCACAGGAAGCGGCGGATCGGCAGCACGGCGAGCTCGCGCATCCGGTGGACGGGGGACCGGCGGCGCCAGCGTTCCGCCTTGATCGGCTCGCTGTTGCTCACGTCGTCGTCGTAGTGCTCGTCGAGCGTCGCGGTCAGGTGCTCGTCCAGCGTCACCAGCATGACCTCCTCGTCGTGGTCGAGGGAGCGCCGGTTGAGGTTGGTCGAGCCGATCAGCGAGGCGACGCCGTCGACCGTGATCACCTTGGCGTGCATCATCGTCGGCTGGTACTCCCAGATCTGCACACCGCACTCGGTCAGCCGCTCGTAGAACCGGCGCCCGGCCAACTGGCAGACGCGCTTGTCGGTGTACCGGCCCGGCAGCAGGATCTCGACCCGCACCCCTCGCCCGGCCGCCGCGCACAGCAGGTCGATGAAGTAGTCGTCCGGGGCGAAGTAGGCGGTGGCCAGCCGCAGCCGCTTCTCCGCCGACTCCACCACCACACGTATCAGCGTCTGCATGTCCTGCCAGCCGAAACTGGCCGAGCCACGCACCACCTGAACGATCGAGTCACCCTGCGACGTGGCGTCCCGGAAGCGGTCCCGCTCGTCGAACAGGTCGTCGTGGCACTCCGCCCAGTTCTGCGCGAACGCCGCCCCGATGCCGTCCACGGCCGGCCCGCGGACCTGGACGTGGGTGTCGCGCCACTCGTCCGGGTTGCGGGCGTCGCCGCACCACTCCTCGGCTATGCCGATCCCGCCGGTGAAGGCGACCTCCTCGTCGACGACCAGCACCTTCCGGTGGCAGCGGTGGTTCTGCTTGAAGGGGGAGAGCCGGATCGGCTTGCGGAACCAGCTGACCTCCGCCCCCGCCTCCGCCATCAGATCCAGCAGCTCGGGTTCGATCGGCCGGCTGCCGAAACCGTCGAGCAGCACCCGCACCCGCACCCCGGCACGGGCCCGATCGGCCAGCGCCTCGGCGAACTCCCGGGCGATGTCCCCACGCCAGTAGACGAACGTCATCATGTCCACGGTGTGCTCGGCCGCCCGCACGCTCTCCAGCATCGCGGGAAAGATCTCGTCGCCGTTGCGCAGCACCCGCAGGCTGTTGCCCTCGGTGGCGGCGATGCCGATGAGCCGCTCCAACCGTCTGCGCAACCGCTGCTTGCGTCGCTCGGCGTCGGCCGTCGGTGCGTCCGCCGCCCGGTCGTCGGACGCCGCCTCGTCGTCGAGAGTTGTCACCGGTGCCACCTTGTCCGAACTCGAGAAATGGGCAGGAGCCACCGCGGGCTGCGGGGCCGGACGCCATTGTGCGCACATTCGTCCGAATCCTGTCTTCGGTGCCCGCGACCGGAACCCGCTGTGGCCGAGGCGCCCCGGCCCGGAGGCCGAGGCGCACAGCCGACCGGCTACCCCGTCCGCGCTCCCACGATGCGCGCCTTCCGGCCCGGACCGGCGCTCCGGCGC
>NZ_BAAHCA010001022.1:0-1617 GCF_054776295.1 Streptomyces sparsus | reverse complement strand
GGCCGGTCCGGTCCGGTCTCGCGAGCACCCCGTGCACGGGCGGTCAGCCGTGCACGGGGGGCGGGGTACGGGCGCTCGCCGGGTGCGTGCGGAGGGGTCAGGCCGGGGCGCCTCCCCGGGCCGGGCCGCCCCCACGGGTCAGGGTGATGGTCTCGCGGTACCAGCGGGCGCTGTCCTTCAACGTGCGCTGCTGCGTGTCGTAGTCCACCCGGACGATGCCGAACCGCTTGTCGTAGCCGTAGGCCCACTCGAAGTTGTCCATGAGCGACCAGGCGAAGTAGCCGCGCACGTCGGCGCCCTGCTCACGGGCCGCGGTGACGGCCGCCAGGTGGTCGGCGAGGTAGGCGGTGCGGTCCGCGTCGCGTACCCGCCCGTCGCTGTCGACCGTGTCGTGGAAGGCCGCGCCGTTCTCGGTGATCACCGTGGGCAGGCCGTAGTCGCGTTGCAGGCGGACGAGCAGTTCGGTGAGGCTCTGCGGAATGATCTCCCAGTCCATCGCGGTGGTCGGCAGCCCTCGCGGCACGACCCGGGAGACGGGATGTCCGTCGGCGTCCCGCAGCGAACCGTTCTCGGCGGTGCCGGAGAACAGCAGGCCCTGGTAGAAGTTGACGCCCAGCACGTCCAGCGGTGCGGCGATCGTCTCCAGGTCGCCCGCCCGAACCGGCATCAGCACCCCGCGTTCGTCGAGGTCGGCGAGTACGTCCGCCGGGTAGCGGCCGTGCACCAGCGGGTCCAGGTAGAGCCGGGTGCCGAGCCCGTCGGCACGTCGGCAGGCGTCCAGATCGGCCTCGCTTCCGGTCTCCGGGTCGGCGGTGCCCAGGTTGAGCGTGATGCCCAGCTCCAGGGGACGCTCGCCCGCCGCCTCCCGCAACCGCCGGACGGCCAGCCCGTGCCCGAGCAGCAGGTGGTGGACGGCGTGCATGGCGTCACCGAAGTTCCGGCGTCCGGGCGCGTGCTGGCCCCAGGCGTAGCCGAGCATGGCCGAGCACCACGGTTCGTTGAGCGTCGTCCAGTGCGCCACCCGGTCGCCCAGCGCCTCGTAGGCGAGTTCCGCGTAGTCGGCGAAGCGTTGCGCGGTGTCCCGGGTCGGCCAGCCGCCGGCGTTCTCCAGCTCCTGCGGCAGGTCCCAGTGGTAGAGCGTGATCCACGGGGTGATGCCGCGGTCCAGCAGCCGGTCGGTGAGCCGCCGGTAGAAGTCCAGTCCCTTCTGGTTGGCGGGTCCGGTGCCGCCGGGCTGGATGCGCGGCCAGGCGAGCGAGAAGCGGTAGGTGTCGACGCCGAGTGAGGCGATCAGGTCCACGTCCTGCGGCATCCGGTGGTAGTGGTCGCAGGCCGTGTCGCCGTTCTCGCCACCGACGACCGCGCCGGGCACCCGGCAGAAGGTGTCCCAGATCGACGGTGTCCTGCCGTCCTCGTCGGCGGCTCCCTCGATCTGGTAGGCGGAGGTCGCCACGCCGAAGCGGAAGTCGGTGGGCAGCCCGGTCAGCGGGCGGGCCGCGGGGGTGAGCTGCGGGTTGCTGGTGAGGCTCATGAGTCTCCTGGTCGGGGAGGGGGACGCGGCGGGCGCGCCCGGGCGGTGGGTCAGCGGGAGGGGGCCGGCCGGGCGGCGGGGTCCGG
>NZ_BAAHCA010001021.1:0-1618 GCF_054776295.1 Streptomyces sparsus | reverse complement strand
CTCCGCGGGCAGCTCCGGCCGGGGGTCAGGACCCTTCGCGCGTCCCGGAGCCGGCGGCGTCGAGCGCCCGCATCAGGTCCGCGACGAGGTCGTCGGGGTCCTCGACGCCCACGGAGAGCCGGACGAAACCCTCGGGCACGTTGTCGCCGCCCCAGCGCCCGCGCCGCTCGGCGGTGCTGCGCACCCCGCCGAAGCTGGTCGCGTCGTCCACCAGGGTCAGGGCCGCGAGGAACCGTTCGGCGTGCTCCCGGTCGGGCAGGGTGAAGGAGACGACGCAGCCGAAGCGGCGCATCTGCCGGGCGGCGAGCGAGTGCGCCGGGTCGTCCGGCAGGCCGGGGTGGCGCAGTCCGGACACCTCGGGGCGTCGCCGCAGCGCCTCGGCCACGTCGAGCGTGGTGGCGGCCTGCCGGTCCACCCGCAGTTGCAGGGTGGCCAGGCTGCGGTGGGCGAGCCAGGCCTCCATCGGGCCGGGGATGGCCCCGACGATCTTCCGCCAGTGCCGGATGCCCTCGGCGAGTTCGCGGTCGCGGCAGGCCACGTAACCGAGCAGCACGTCACCGTGCCCGCTGAGCGCCTTCGTGCCGCTGACCACGGAGAAGTCCGCGCCGAGCTCCAGCGGGCGCTGCCCCAGCGGCGTGGCGAGGGTGTTGTCCACGGCGACCAGGGCGCCCTCCCGGTGCGCGGCGTCGGCGAGTTCCCGGATGTCGCACACGTCGAGACCGGGGTTGGACGGCGTCTCCAGCCACACCATGGCGGCGCCGCGTACCGCCGCGAGCTGCTCCGGGCTGCCGGTGGCGACCGTGCGGACCCGGGCGCCGCAGCCCTCCAGCCGCGCCCGCAGCGGCGTCAGCAGGTTGTAGCCGTCGTTCGGCAGCACCACGGTCTGCCCGGGGCCGACCCGGGACAGCAGCACCGCGGAGATCGCCGCCATGCCGGAGGCGAAGGCCAGCGCGGTGGCGTCCCCGGTGGGGTCCTCCAGCTCGGCGACGGCCGATTCCAGGGCGGTCCAGGTGGGGTTGCCGTCCCGACCGTAGGTGTAGGTGGCGTCGGCTGGATCGCCGGGCAGGTGGTAGTGGGCCGCGAACACCGGTCCCGGCAGGGGCGGTTCGTAGGGTTCGCGGGGCGGCAGCCCGGCTCGTACGGCTCGGGTTCCATCACCGGTCATGATTCCTCCAGCTCCTTGCGGACGGCGTCGAGCAGTCCGGGCACGGCCCGCTCGACCATGGCGAGCACGGTGGTGAAACCGTCCGGGCCGCCGTAGTAGGGGTCGGGGACGTCCTCGTCCCCCTGCGCGTCCGGATCGTAGGACCGCAGCAGGCGCACCTTGGCGGCGTGCCCGGCGCTCGGTGCCATCCGCCGCAGGGCGCGCTGGTGGCCGCGGTCGAGGGCGACCACGAGGTCGAGCCGTTCGAACCACGCCGGGTCGAAGCAGCGGGCGGTGTGCCGGGCGTCGTATCCGGCGCCGGTGAGCGACGCGGCGGCGCGCGGGTCGGCGGCCGAGCCGACGTGCCAGTCCCCGGTGCCGGCGCTGTCCACGGTGACCAGCCCGTCCAGGCCGGCCTTGGCGAACTCGGCGCGGAACACGGACTCGGCCACCGGGGAGCGGCAGATGTTGCCG
>NZ_BAAHCA010001020.1:0-1622 GCF_054776295.1 Streptomyces sparsus | reverse complement strand
GGCAGGGCCCGCGTCCGCTTGCTCCCCCGACTCGCCCGGCTCCGCGGGCACCGCGGGCGCGACCGTGTCCGCCGGCACGCCGGGGCCGGTGTCCAGGTCGGCGGTGGAACGGGACGGCTCCCAGCGCTCGCCCCGCTTGGCCGCGTCCATCGCCTCGTTGGCGAGCCGGTCGGCGTGCTTGTTGCGTTCCCGGGGGATCCACTCGTAGGCCACGGCACCGGCGGGGAAGAGGCTGCCGGCCTCCTCGGCCAACGGGCGCATGTCCGGGTGCTTGATCTTCCAGCGCCCCGACATCTGCTCGACGACCAGCTTGGAGTCCATCCGCACCCGCACGCTGGCCTGCGGATCCAGGTCGCGGGCCGCGCGCAGTCCGGCGATGAGGCCCTTGTACTCGGCGACGTTGTTCGTCGCCCGGCCGACCGAGGCCGCCGCCTCGACGAGCGTCTCGCCGGTGGCCGCGTCCAGCACCACCGCGCCGTCGCCGGCCGGGCCCGGGTTGCCCCGCGAGCCCCCGTCCGCCTCGACGACCAGCCGCCTGCCCATCGCCGCCGTCACAGCCCCGACTCGGGCGTGCGGACCAGGATGCGGCGGCAGTTCTCGCAGCGCAGCACCTCGTTCGGCGCCGCCGCGCGCACGTCGTTGACCTCGGTGATGTTGAGTTCGAGCCGGCAGCCCTCGCAGCGCCGCTGGAACAGCGCGGCGGCGCCGACGCCGCTGTGCTGCCTGCGCAGCTTGTCGTAGAGCGCCAGCAGGTCGTCGGGCACCGCGGCGGCGACGGCCTGGCGCTCCTTCTCCACCGAGTCGGCCTCGCTGTCGAGCTGCTCGGCGGCGGCGTCGCGGCGGGCCTCCGTCTCGCTGAGGCGGGCCTCCACCGAGGCGACCTGCCCGGTCAGGTCGGCCACCCGGGCGGTGGCGGCCTCGTTGCGCTCCATGACCTCCAGGACGACGTCCTCCAGCGCGCTCTGCCGGCGGGCCAGCGAGCCGATCTCGCTCTGCAGCCGCTCCAGGTCCTTGGGGCTGGTGACCGCTCCGGAGTCGAGCCGCTGCTGGTCGCGGGCGGAGCGCTGGCGGACCATGTCGACGTCCTGCTCGGCCTTCGTCTGGTCCCGCGCGGTGTCGCTCTCCTCCGTGCGGGCGGCCACCAGCAGGTCGCGCAGCTGGACGAGTTCGCGCTCCAGCGCCTCGATCTCGGCGTGCTCGGGCAGGCTGCTGCGCTTGTGCGCGAGCTGCGCGAGCTTGACGTCAAGTCCCTGGAGGTCGAGAAGGCGGATCTGGTCGGCGGGCTCGGCGTTCAGTTGGGGGCTCCTGGGAGGTCGGGGTGCGGGACGGACGCCGCGTGGGCGGTCCAGGGGTCGGTGACGGCTCGGGAGACGTGCGTGCGCAGGCCCCAGCCGTGGCGTTCGGACACCGCGTCGAGCTGGGCGGCGGCCTGCTCGCACCAGGGCCACTCGGTGGCCCAGTGCGCGGCGTCGACCAGTGCGAGCGGGGACTGCTCCCGGGCCTCGGAGACCGGGTGGTGGCGCAGGTCCGCGGTGAGGTAGGCGTGCACGCCGGCCGCGAGGACCTGGTCGAAGAGGCTGTCGCCGGAGCCGCCGCAGACCGCGACGGTACGGACGGGCCGC
>NZ_BAAHCA010001019.1:0-1623 GCF_054776295.1 Streptomyces sparsus | reverse complement strand
GGCGGCGTGGTCGGGGCCGGCCGGGGCGGTGGTGGGAACCGGTGGGGCGGCACCGTCGGCGGGGCGTCCGGCCGTGGTCATGTCGCTCATCGGGCGGACGCCCCGCTGCCGGGCCGGGTCTGCGGGTGCAGGCCCCACCAGGCCGCCAGGCCGATCATCACGGCGGTGAGCACGGTCGAGGGTCCCCCGATGTCTGCGTAGACGAAGTCGACCAGCTGCCACACGAGCAGTCCGGCCGCGACCAGCCCGCAGTCCGCGGGACGGCCGTCGCGGGCCTCGACCCGCAGGCGGCGTACCGAGCGGGCGAGCAGCGCGAGCCAGCCGCCGGCGAGCGCCGACAGGCCGATGAGGCCCTGCTCGCTCAGTACGAGCAGGTACATGTTGTGGGGGGAGAGCAGCGGTTCGCGGTGGAAGCCGCGGCCGGCGCCGGCGGTGTCGCTGCCGGAGGACAGTGCCAGCGAGGCGTGGCCGTCGCGGTGGGCGGGAAAGCCCTTCAGGCCCACGCCGGTGACCGGGCTCTCGCGCCACATGGCGGTGGCCGCCGCCCACATGGTGTAGCGGTCGGTGACGGACTGGTCGGGCGCGGCGGTGACCTGGGTGATGCTGCCGAGCCGCTGGCCGATGAGTTCGGAGCCGACGCCGGCTCCGCCGACGAGCACGACCGCGGCGGCGGTCAGGACGGCGAGGACGCGCAGCGCGAGCCGTAGGCCGGCCAGCAGCAGCACGGCGAGCACGGCGACCGCCCGGGCCCGCGCGGAGTCGAGCATGGGGGCGAGCAGTGCCAGGAACACCGCCGGGCCGGCCGCGTCGAGACCCCAGTCCGCCGGGTCGCCGAGAGAGCCGGCGCCCAGCGCGCCGAGCAACGTGGTGGCGTTCCACAGCACGTACAGCGTCGCTCCGGTGACGAAGAACCCGATCCGGGCGCCTCGTCGGTCCCGCTGTGCCAGCGCGACCGCGGAGGTCTCGTCGATGACCCACTGCGCGGCCAGCGGCCGGTGCCGGCCCGGCAGCCGCAGCACGTCCGACAGCCGCAGCCCGTAGAAGGCGTTGCGGACTCCCAGGAACAGCGCACCGGCGGCAGCCGCCACCGCACCGCTGCCGGCGGCGAGCGCACCCACCAGGGCGAACTGGGAGGCCCCGGTGAACACCAGGAGGCTGAGCGCGCAGGTCTGTGCCAGGCTCAGGCCGGCGCCCGCGGAGGTCACGCCGAAGGCGAAACCGGAGAGCCCGACGGCGACCCCGACCCCCAGGGCGTCCCGGATCACCGCCCGGTCGGCGCGGGGAGGGCCGGCGGAAGGCGCCTCACCGGAGGGGTCCGGCGGATCTGCTGCTGTCACTC
Source organism: Streptomyces sparsus (assembly GCF_054776295.1). Lineage (NCBI taxonomy): Bacteria > Bacillati > Actinomycetota > Actinomycetes > Kitasatosporales > Streptomycetaceae > Streptomyces > Streptomyces sparsus. Next base: position 284 of record NZ_BAAHCA010001019.1, on the reverse strand, counting down.
GTTGTTCCACTCGCCGGAGACTAGGGATCCGGCGGCGGCGCGGTCTTGTACGTTCTTGCGCCCGGCAGGGACGGGCGGCGGCACGCCGTCCCCGGATCCGTGCCCTCTTGGACGCTCCCCCGGTCAGCCCGCGGTGCGTTCCCGCTGGTAGGCGCCCGGCGGCACACCGACGATGCGGCGGAAGTGCCGGCCCAGGTGCGGCTGGTCGGTGAAGCCGACCGCCACCGCCGCGTCGGCCGGCGAGGTGCCGCCCTCCAGCAGCAGCCGTGCCCGGCGGACCCGGG
>NZ_BAAHCA010001018.1:0-1627 GCF_054776295.1 Streptomyces sparsus | reverse complement strand
CGGCCCGACGGCCGGCCGGGCGACGGCCGGGGCCCGGCTCGGGGCGCTGCGTCGGGCCGGGGTGGCGACGGCGGCCATGACCGGCGGGTTCGCTCTCGTCTTCGGCGCTTTCGGACTCGTCGTGGCACCGCTGGCCCTGTCGGTGGAACGCTGGCTGCCCTGGGTGACGATCGTCATCGGCGTCCTGCTGCTCGGCACCGGCGGCTACCTGCTCACCGGTCGTGAACTTCGCCTGCCTGTCCCGAAGTTGAAGCCGAGGCCGGGTGCCCGGCCGTCGGACTCGGCGGCCTCGATGGGCCTGTACGGGGTCTCCTACGCGGTCGCCTCGCTGTCCTGCACGGTCGGCCCCTTCCTGGCGCTGACCGACCGCCTTCCGCGACGGCAGCCTGCTCGGCGTCACCGGGGTGTTCCTCGCGTACGCGGCCGGTATGGGCGCGGTCGTGGGAGTGCTGACCCTGGCGGTCGCCCTGTCCCAGGAGGCGGTGATCGCCAAGGTCCGCCGGGCGCTGCCGTACGTGACCCGGGCCAGCGGCGCCCTGCTGCTCCTGGCGGGCGCGTACGTCGCGTACTACGGCTGGTACGAGGTGCGGGTCCTCTCCGGCGGCTCGGCCGACGACCCGGTGATCGGCCGGGCCACCGAACTCCAAGGGCACCTGACGCGCTGGCTCGACGACCTCGGATTCGCCCCGGTGGCCGTCACCGCGCTCGCCCTGGTGGCCGCCCTGGTGGCGGTCGGCACCGCCCGACGCCGCAGGCGCAACCGGCAACCCGCCGACCGCTGACCGGCCCCGGGCCCCGCACCGCTCCCGGACCCCGCCCAGGCACCGGACCCCACACCGCTCCCGGATCCCGCACCGACCGCTCACCGCCTCCCGCAGCCGCCGCAGCTCGCCGCAAGGCCGGGGAGGTGGCGGTGCCCGTCAGCCCAGGACGTCACGCAGCCAGCGGATCGCGCCCGCCGGGTCGGGGGCGGACGGCACGCCGTCCAGTGTCGGCGGGCGCCGGACGACGACCACGGGGATGCCCGCCTCGCGGGCGGCGGTGAGCTTGGCGACCGTCGCCGGACCGCCGCTGTCCTTCGTGACCAGCACCTCCACGCGGTACCGCCGCAGCAGCTCCCGTTCGCCGTCGAGCGTGAACGGACCGCGGTCGAGAAGCACCTCCATGCGGGACGGGTACGGCGGCTCCGGGGCGTCCACCGAACGGACGAGGAACCACAGCCGGTCCAGGTCGGCGAAGGCGGCCAGTCCCATGCGGCCGGTGGTGAGGAAGACCCGCTCCCCGAGCGCGGGCAACGCCGCGGCTGCCTCGGCGAGAGAGCCGACCGAGCGCCAGTCGTCACCCGGAGCGGGCACCCAACCGGGCCGTCGCAGCGCGAGCAGGGGAACATGGGCAGAGGCAGCGGCCTGCGCCGCGTGGAAACCGATCGTGCCGGCGAAAGGATGGGTGGCGTCGATGAGCGCGTCCACCTGCTGCTCACGCAGCCAGCGGGCAAGGCCCTCCGGGCCGCCGAACCCTCCGATGCGCACCTCCCCCGGCGGCAGCCGCGGCGCGGCGACCCGCCCGGCGAGCGAACTCGTCACCCGCAACCCGGCGGGTGCCCGGTCCACCAGCTCGGCGGCCAGCC
>NZ_BAAHCA010001017.1:0-1631 GCF_054776295.1 Streptomyces sparsus | reverse complement strand
CCGCCCGCGAACTCGCCGCCCGGGCCGCACGCGCCAGAACCCGCGGCCCCGGTCACGGCCTCACCGAGACGATCATGGCGAAGTACGCGGCAGCCGACGCCGGCGCCGAGGCGGGACGGGCCGCCGTGCAGGTCCTGGGCGCCGCCGGCATCGCTCCGGACAGCCGCGCCGGACGGCACTACCGGGACGCCAAGGTCATGGAGATCATCGAAGGAGCCCAGGAAGTGGCCGAATCCCATATGGCCGAACAGCTCTTACGCCGCTTCGGAGCGGTCACATGACCGCCACCGAGGCACTGCCCACCGTCAAGTGCCTCGTCTGGGACCTGGACGACACCCTCTGGGACGGCGTGGTCCTGGAGGGCGACCACCCCCCGCCCTTCCCGCCGGCGACGACGACCCTGAAGACCCTCGACTCCCGCGGCATCCTGCACGCCGCCGCCAGCCGCGGCGACCACGCCACCGCCACCGCTCACCTCGACGCCACCGGGCTCGGGGAATGGTTCTGCGCGGCACGGATCGGCTGGGGCGACAAATCGGCCGCCGTACGGCACATCGCCGAGACCCTCAACATCGGCCTCGACACCGTCGCGTTCATCGACAACGACCCCGCCGAACGGGCCGAGGTCCTCGCCGCGCTCCCCATGGTCCGCTGCTACCCCGCCGACCTCGCCGGGCAGCTCCCCGAACTCCCCGACTTCCGCCCCGCGCACGTCACCGCCGAGGCGGCCGGCCGACGCCTGCTCTACCGCACCGAATGGCGCCGCCGCCAGGCCGAGGAGGAGTCCGGGGGCGACCGGCGGGCTTTCCTCGCCTCACTCGGCCTCGTCATGGAGATCGCCCCGGCCACCGAGAGCGACCTCGCCCGCGCCAGCGAACTCACCGTGCGTACCCACCAGCTCAACAGCACCGGCCTGGTCTACGGCGAGGAGGACCTGCGCCGCCTGATCGCCGCGCCCGACCACCAGGTCAGGCTCGCCCGGCTCAGCGACCGATTCGGCGACTACGGCATCGTCGGCCTCTCCGTCACCGAACTCACCCCGACCGAGTCCGTGCTGCGGCTGATGCTGATGTCCTGCCGGGTCGCGTCCCGGGGCGTGGGAGAGCTGATGCTCTCCCACATCGTCCGGCAGGCCCGCGCCGAGGGCCGCAGACCCGTCACCCACTTCGTACCGACCGCGGTGAACCGCACCATGCTCGTCACCCTGCGGTTCGCCGGATACGCGCCCGTCACGCGGGACACGGGCGACGGGGCGCCGATGGTCCTCGAAGTGCCGGCCGACCACCCGGTCCGCGAGCCCGGCAGCCACGTCCGACTGTTCGTCCGTTCCGTACGAGGAGACCGAAGTGACCGCTGAGCGGGCCGGAGCGAGCGAGCGGGCCGAAAGGACGGGAGCACCCGCCGGCCCGGTCCGAAGGACCGGAGCGGCCGGACCGGGCCAAGGCACCGAAACGGCCACCGAGGGCACGGATGCGACCGCCGGGCGGGCCGACGGGGCTCCGGCCCCCTCCGGGTCGCTGCTCGACGCCTTCCTCGCACAGGCCGACCGCACCCCGCGGGCCACCGCCCTCGTCATCGGCGACACCGCGCTCCGCTACCGCGAACTCGCCGACGCCTCCGCCGGACTCGCC
>NZ_BAAHCA010001016.1:0-1631 GCF_054776295.1 Streptomyces sparsus | reverse complement strand
CAGCAGCGCGGCGGCGATCGTCAGCAGCCGGGCGCGGGTGGCGACGCCGCGTCGGTGGGGGGAAGCGGGGGCTGGGACGGTGCGCTTGTTCCTCACATTTTCCTCCACGAGGAGTCCGGGGTCCGTGCCTGTGCGGGCCGGTGGTCGCGGCCGGGGTCTGCGACGCGGCAGTGGCCCCCGGCAGGCGGCGTGAGGGGATGCTGGCGTTGCTCACGCGACCACACAAGAGCCACTTTTCGGCCGGTCAGGGGCCGAGGTCGAGCTCCCCTGCCGGAACCTCCGCCGCCAGGGTGTTGCCGGGAGGAGGGGAGGGGCAGAGGAAGTGGTCGCTGAAGGCGCAGGGCGGCAGCGTCGCCCGGTTGAAGTCCACCGTCACGCGGCCCTGCTCGTCCGGCGCCCCGGTGCGCAGGAACCGGAAGCGGTGGCTGCCGTGCCCGCTGCTGCCGTCGGCGAACACCGCCCACAGCGCCCGGCTGCCGACCACCGACACCTGGAGGGTGTGCGGGCGTCCGTCGGGCGTCCGGAAGGTGAGTTCGCCGCCCAGTTCGAGTGTGCGTTCACGGCCGTCGGCGTTGGGCACCCGCACCCCGTGTGGCGCCTCGTAGGGGCGGAACGTCCCGGGCAGCACCCACCGGGCGTCGTACGCGGCGGTCCTGATGCCGGGAAAGGCCCGGCGGGCGGGGGCGTCCGGATCGTGCACCCGCACCGCCCAGTGGCCCTCCCGGTTGAGCAGTTCCAGCCGCCGCTCACCGTAGGACACCCGGGAGCGGGCCGGGCCGCCGCTGTCCCGGCCGAGCGTCACCTCACCGACGAGCAGGTCGCCGTCGACGACCACCCCGTCCATGATGTCGGCCCGCAACACGACACCGGCACCGTCCGGCGCCTCGTGCCAGGTGCCGGGCACACCCGCCAGCCGGCCCTCGTCGTCGGCCTCGGTGATCCAGTGGGTACCGGTCACCGACAGCGGCCCGTAGGGGGCGGTCACCGTGTCCAGTCGCTGCTGATGCCACTCCTGCCACTCCTGTGCGGCTGACGTCGTCTCAATCATGCTGATCAACCTGCCACAGGACCGGGCCGCGGCAAGTCCGACGCCGCCGGACGTCAGCAGTTGCAGTCGCAGCAGCAGCCGTCGCAGCAGCCGTCGCCTCCCCCACCCCCGGTGCCGCCTCCGCCTCCGCCGCCGCCCCCGCAGCTGTTGCAGCCCGGGCACCGGCAGCACTCGCAACACTCGCAGGCGTCACAGCAGTTGTCGCCGCGGCACCAGCCCTCCCGGCGCCGCCCGTTCCACGGGTCGTGGTAGGTGGAGGAGCAGCAGACCTGACCTGTGCAGAACAGCCCGGTCCACACGGCGCAGCCGGCCACGGGTCCGCGGCGCCGGATGGGCGGATCGGGTGTCGGGTGGGGTGCGCCGGGTGTCCGGGCGGCGAACGTCCGGCGGATCGCGCTGCGGGGTTCGTGCTCCAGCAGCACGTGCACCAGGGCCGCGTCCGCGAACTCCACCTCACGCAGCGCCAGCCGGATGCCGTGCGCGGCGTCGTCGAACAGCCGGCGGGCCTCCGCGGTTCCGGTGCCGGTCGCGGTCAGCGGGTTCCAGGCGCCCGCGGCCTCGTCCGCACCGCGGTCCTCGACCG
>NZ_BAAHCA010001015.1:0-1639 GCF_054776295.1 Streptomyces sparsus | reverse complement strand
CGCTGGAGCCGGCCGGCTGGGACGAGGCCCTGGACCGGGTCGCCGCCGGGCTGGCCGGCACCCGCTCGGAGCACGGCGCCGACGCGGTCGGGGTGTTCGGCGGGGGCGGCCTGACGAACGAGAAGGCGTATCTGCTGGGCAAGTTCGCCCGCCTGGTGCTGGGCACCTCGCAGATCGACTACAACGGCCGGTTCTGCATGTCGTCGGCGGCAGCCGCGGGCAACAGGGCGTTCGGGCTGGACCGGGGGCTGCCGTTCCCGCTGGAGGACGTGGCGCGTACGGGCTGCGTGCTGCTGGTCGGCTCCAACCCGGCCGAGACGATGCCGCCGGCCCTGCGCTACTTCACCGAGCTGCGGGAGAGGGGCGGCCGGCTGGTCGTGGTGGATCCGCGCCGGACCCGTACCGCCGAGCAGGCCGACCTGCACCTGGCGCCGCGGCCGGGCACCGACCTGGCCCTGGCGCTGGGGCTGCTGCACCTGATCATCACCGAGGGCCGCACCGACGAGTCCTACATCGCCGCCCGCACGGTCGGCTGGCCGGAGGCGCGGGCGGCGGCGATGGCGCACTGGCCGGAGCTGGTGGAGCGCATCACGGGGGTGCCGGTGCCGCAACTGCGCCAGGCCGTCCGGTACTTCTGCGAGGCGGAGGCGGCGATGGTGCTGACCGCGCGCGGTCCGGAGCAGCAGGCCAAGGGCACCGACACCGTGGGCGCCTGGATCAACCTGACACTTGCCACCGGCCGGGCGGGGCGCCCGCTGTCCGGTTACGGCTGCCTCACCGGGCAGGGCAACGGCCAGGGCGGACGGGAACACGGCCAGAAGGCCGACCAGTTGCCCGGCTACCGGATGCTCACCGATCCGGCGGCCCGGGCCCACGTGGCCGGGGTGTGGGGGGTGGACCCGGACGTGCTGCCCGGTCCCGGCCGCAGCGCCTACGAGTTGCTGGACGCGCTCGGCCGGGACGTGCGGTCGCTGCTGCTGATCGGCTCCAACCCTGTCGTGTCGGCGCCCCGGGCAGCGCACGTCGAGCAGCGGATCCGTTCGCTGGACTTTCTCGCGGTCAGTGACGTGGTGCTGTCGGAGACCGCCGCGCTGGCCGACGTGGTGCTGCCCGTCGCCCAGTGGGCGGAGGAGACCGGCACCATGACGAACCTGGAGGGCCGGGTACTGCTGCGGCGCCGGGCGCTCGACCCTCCGTCCGGGGTGCGGACCGATCTCCAGGTGCTGCACGCGCTGGCGGCGCGGCTCGGCTGGGAGAAGGGCTTTCCCGAGGACCCCGAGGAGGTGTTCGACGAGCTGCGCCGGGCCTCCGCCGGGGGTCGCGCGGACTACTCGGGCATCACCTACCGGCGGATCACCGAGGAGGACGGCGTCTTCTGGCCCTGCCCGGACACGTCCGCCGACACCCCCGGCGACCTGCCGGACGATCCGTCCGCCGACCACTCCGCGCCGCCGCACCCCGGCACCCCGCGCCTCTTTCTCAACCGGTTCGCCACGCCCGACGGCCGGGCCCGGTTCGCACCGGTCGGCGACCGGCCGTCCGCCGAGGAGCCCGACGCGGCGTACCCGGTGCTGCTGACGACGGGCCGGGTGCTCGCCCAGTACCAGTCCGGGGCCCAGACCCGGCGGGTGCCGGAGCT
>NZ_BAAHCA010001014.1:0-1640 GCF_054776295.1 Streptomyces sparsus | reverse complement strand
CGTGGAGCGCTCGCTCCACGGGCCCTGCGCATCCGGGGCGGACCGGCCCGTCAGCCGGCCCACCTCACCGGACGCGGATCAGTAGATGCTCACGCCGTAGACGGACAGCGCCTCGAGCACGGGCTGGAAGATCGCGCCGCCCACGCCGTTGACGCAGGAACCGGTGCCGCCGGAGTGGATGCCGAACGCGACGTTGTTCACGAAGTGCGCGCCGCCGCTGTCGCCGCCCGCCGAGCAGGCGTTGGTGCGCACCATGCCGTGCACCGCGCCCTGGCTGTAGTTGACGGTGACGTTCACCGCCCGGACGGTGCCGTTCGTCACGCCGGTGGTGCTGCCGCTCTTGCGGATGGCCTGGCCGACCACCGGGTCACCGGCCCGGGCGATGTCCTGGTACGAGCCGTTGTACAGGTTGACGCGGCCCGGCGCCTGGGAGTTGTCGGTGTAGCGCACGATGCCGTAGTCGTTGGTCGGGAAGCTCGTCCCGGCCCGGACACCGATGTTGTGCCCGCCGTTGGAGGCCTGCCAGTTGGCCGAGATGTTGGTGCAGTGACCGGCGGTCAGGAAGTACTTGACACCGCCCTTGGCGACGTTGAACGCCGCCGAGCAGCGGCTGCCACCGGCCCAGATCGCGTCGCCGCCGTTGACCTCCGTGGTGTAGGTGCCCTCGACCCTGGTCAGCCGGGCGGAACCGCCCAGGTCCTCCACGACCTCGTCCAGCTGGGCGAGTTCGTGCGCGGACACCGACTCGTCGACGTGCACCTCCACCCGGTTCGTCACCGGGTCGACACCCCAGGAGGTGCCGGGTATCGCCGCGCGCTCGGCCAGTGTGTCGACGGCCGCCTCCAGCTGGGCCGGGCCGCGCGAGACGCGTCTGGGCACGGCGCCGGCCGCACGCACCTTCCGCTCAGCGGCGGTGTCGGTCACGTTGACGGTGAGTTCACCTGTTCGCGGGTGCAGATAGGCGCCGGTGGTGCGGGAGCCGAGGGACTTCTCCAGGCTCGCCGCCGTGCGCATCTCGGCCTGGGACGCCGTCGGGCCCGGGGCGGGTGCCGGGGTGTCGGCCGCGGTGGCGGTGCCCGCCGAGAGCGGGACGAGGGCGAGTGCCGCGGTGGCCGCGAGAACGGCCACCGGCCTGCGGCGACCGGTCTGCGGGCGTGCGGAGGTGAGGAACGACATGGGGGGTCCTCCCAGTGGGGGCCGGAAGCAAGCGCCAAGGGCCGGACGGCCTGTTGGCGGGGTGCGCTGTTCCTAGAGGACTGACGGCCGGGGGTGCCGGCCACGGCTGACGGCGACGTGGAGCGTGCCCGTGGGGAAGGGCATCCGTGCCGGTACGAATGTCTAGCCGATGGGATGATCGCCGCGCAATAGCCCGGGCAGGCAAGGCTGTTCGCCACCTGACGCCGGTCGGCAAGCGGGCGCCGAGCGGGCAGGCACACACGGAAGCGGGCATTCCGCGGCCTGTCCGGTCGTCGCCCCGGCGAGCAGCGGCCCGGGATGATCCGGCACCGTCCGGCCCGTCCTGCGGTGACGCGAGGGGGCGGGGCGAGGCGGCGTCACCCGTGCCGTCCGCGAAGCGCAAAGCCCGATCCTGCCCGCTGCGACGCGGCTGCTGCCACGGTGGCCGCAGTGGCGGGGGTGAC
>NZ_BAAHCA010001013.1:0-1645 GCF_054776295.1 Streptomyces sparsus | reverse complement strand
TGGCCCGGCGCCTGGTCGGCCTCACCGAGGGCGACCAGGGGCGGCTGCTGCGCGACGTGGTGCGCCGCCACGCCGCCACCGCCCTCGGCCACGGCTCGGCGAGCGCCGTCGACGACGAGCAGTCCTTCAAGGACCTCGGCTTCGACTCCCTCACCTCCGTCGACCTGCGCAACCGGCTCGGCGCCGAGACCGGGCTGCGGCTTCCCGCCACCCTCGTCTTCGACCACCCCCGGGCCAGCTCACTCGCCCGCTACCTGCGCCGCGAACTCACCGGCGGCGCCGAGTACACCGCGGCGGCCACCACCGTCGCCGGCGACGACGACCCCGTGGTCATCGTCGGCATGGCCTGCCAGTACCCGGGCGGTGTCGAATCCCCCGAGGACCTGTGGCGGTTCGTCTCCGAGGGCGGCGACGCCATCTCCTCCTTCCCCACCGACCGCGGCTGGGACCTGGACCGCCTGCCCGGTCTGGAAGCCGGGTTCCTGTACGGCGCCACCCACTTCGACGCGGCCCTGTTCGGCATCTCCCCGCGTGAGGCCCTCGCCATGGACCCGCAGCAGCGGCTCCTGCTGGAGACCTCCTGGGAGGTGTTCGAACGCGCCGGCCTCAACCCGCTCTCGCTGCGCGGCAGCCGCACCGGCGTCTACGTCGGCGCCATGGGCTCCGGTTACGCCTCCGGCCTGTCCGACATCCCCGAAGGCATGGAGGGATACATCGGGCTCGGCGTCTCCGGCAGCGTCATCGCCGGCCGGGTCGCCTACACCTTCGGTCTGGAGGGGCCGACCATGACGGTCGACACGGCCTGCTCCTCCGCCCTGGTCGCGCTGCACCTGGCCGCCCACGCCCTGCGCCAGGGCGAGTGCACGATGGCGCTGGCCGGCGGTGTCACCGTCATGGCAACCCCCGGCACCTACACCGAGTTCACCGCGCAGAACGGCCTCGCCGCCGACGGCCGCTGCAAGGCGTTCGCGGCCTCCGCCGACGGCACCAGCTTCTCCGAGGGCGTCGGCGTGCTCCTGCTGGAGCGGCTGTCCGACGCCGAACGCAACGGGCACCCCGTGCTCGCCGTGGTGCGCGGCTCCGCCACCAACCAGGACGGCGCGTCCAACGGCCTGACCGCGCCCAGCGGACCGGCCCAGCAGCAGGTCATCCGCTCCGCGCTCGCCGCTGCCGGGCTCTCCCCGGCGGACGTGGACGCGGTGGAGGCGCACGGCACCGGTACCTCGCTCGGCGACCCGATCGAGGCGCAGGCCCTGCTCGCCACCTACGGACGGCAGCGCCCCGAAGGAGAGCCGCTGCTGCTGGGTTCCGCCAAGTCCAACTTCGGCCACACCCAGGCCGCCGCCGGTGCCGCCGGCGTCATGAAGATGGTCATGGCCATGCACCACGGCGAGCTGCCCCGCACCCTGCACGTGGACGAGCCCTCGCCGCACGTCGACTGGTCGAGCGGCACCGTGGAACTGCTCACCGAGCCCCGGCCGTGGGCCCCGCGGGACGGCCGTCCGCGCCGAGCAGGCGTCTCCTCGTTCGGCATCAGCGGCAGCAACGCCCACGTCGTCCTGGAGGAGCCCCCCGCCCCGCGCGCCGCCCTCGTCCGCCCCGTGGCACCAGCCGTCCCGCGCGCCTTCCCGCTGGCGGGCCACAC
>NZ_BAAHCA010001012.1:0-1647 GCF_054776295.1 Streptomyces sparsus | reverse complement strand
CGGCCGCCGCCCGCGCAGGCGCCGCCGACCCGCGCAGGCGCCGCCGACCCGCACCGACCCGCACCGACAGAGCCGTACGGAGCACGTATTGCCCCTTTCGGGTTGGGCTGCCCCCTGTGCGTTGATCGTTTAGTACGCACGGCCCGACACCCGGGCTACGCTGCGCCCATGAGCATGCTGACGCCTCCCGGCATGGGCGGTGAGTACCGCATCACGGGTGACAGATACCCCCGCATGCGGCGACCGCGCGGCCGTCGCCGAATCGTCCTGGGTTCTCTCGCCGCGGTCACCGCTCTCGGCCTGCTGGCCTGGGGCACGGTGCAGCTCGTCTCGGTGTTCACCGGCGGGGACGGCAAGACCGTCAGCGCCGCCCCCGAGGATTGCCGGACGACCGAGCCGCGGGCGGACGCGGAGGCGGCCGTCGCCCGCAAGCTGCCCGATCCGGCGTCGATCACCGTCAACGTCTACAACGCCACCAAGCGCAGCGGACTGGCCAGGGAGACCGCCGACGAACTCGCCGAACGCGGCTTCACCATCGGCGAGGTGGACAACGCCCCGCCGGAGCTCGACAAGAAGGTCAAGGCCACCGGCCTGCTGCTGGGCACCGCCAAGTCCGAGCAGAGCGGTGCGCTCGCGGTGCTCGCCGCCCATCTGGACAAGGCCAAGACCAAGGTCGACAACACCCGCAAGGGCCCCGCGGCGAAGAGCGTGGACCTCGTCATCGGCAACGGCTACCGCTCACTGACCAAACCGAAGGCGGCGGACCAGGCCCTGGTCGCGCTGACCGAGCCGACCCCCGAACCCTCCGCCTCACCCCGCTGCTGACTCCACCGCGCACCGCCCGTCGCACCGCCCCGCCGCCCCGGCTTATCGTCTCGGCATGCGGCGCACCGACATCCGGCAGGACGACGGCACGTGGACGGGCCTGTCCCTCGACGTGCGCTCACCTCGCCGACCGGGCCTCTGCCTGTACAGCGCCGAGCGGCGGCTGCTCCTGGTCCAGCACTCACGGCCCGTGCTGCTGGCCGAGGTCGCCGAGGACCACTGCGAGGTGGGGTTCTGGCGCACCGACGCCTACCGCTCCCCCGTCCCGCCGTTGCGAGCCGACTCGGTCCGGGCGGCGGCCGGCCGTCCGGACCGCTGGGCGCACCGCTTCACGCGGTACCTGCTCGACGCGCCGGGCGGCAGCCCCCTGCACGACGGACGCTGGCTGCTCTCCCGCGACAGCCCGCTGTCACACGGCAACCACAGCCGCAGACCGCCGGCCGAGTACTGGTCCTCGATGCTCGTCGAGGGCCATCCGGACGGATACGTCGACTGGTTCACGCATTCCGACTCGTGGGAGGTCCTCCCGCTGCGCCCGATGCCCGAGGCGGACGACAGCCGGGTGAAGGCGTACCGCAAGCAGGTCCACGACGGGACGCTCCCGCCCGTCCTGCTGTGGTGGGTCAGCGGCCTGGACTGCCACCTCGTCCTGGACGGACACGCGCGTCTCGCCGCGGCGATCGCCGAGTCGGCCGCACCACCGCTGCTGCAACTGCACCGCACCGCGCCGGGCGACGAGGTGGCCGCGGGCACCGAGCGGGCGGTGCGCCGCTACGAGGTCGAGTTGGCGCGCTTCGCCGGGATCCGCGCCGCCCACGGCCC
>NZ_BAAHCA010001011.1:0-1653 GCF_054776295.1 Streptomyces sparsus | reverse complement strand
CCGGCGCCGCCCAGCGGCACCGGACGGCACCGAACCGCCCCAGGCCCGGGACCCCACGGCTCCCGGCCGCCCACCTCTGCCACCTGGATGGAACTGTGAAGGCTCTCGTACTCGCGGGGGGATCCGGTACGCGCCTGCGCCCGATCACCCACACGTCCAGCAAACAACTGGTCCCGGTCGCCAACAAGCCGATCCTCTTCTACGGCCTGGAGTCCGTCGCCGACGCCGGCATCACCGAGGTCGGCATCATCGTCGGCAGCACCGCGCCGGAGATCGAGGCCGCCGTCGGCGACGGGTCCGCCTTCGGCCTGGACGTCACCTACATCCCGCAGAGCGAGCCCCTGGGGCTCGCCCACGCCGTGCTCCTCGCCCAACCCTTCCTCGGGGACGACGACTTCGTCATGTACCTCGGCGACAACTTCGTCCTCGACGGCATCACCGACGTCGTCGACGAGTTCCGCAAGGAGCGCTGCGACGCCCAGATCCTGCTGACCCGCGTCAGCGACGCCACCGCCTTCGGCGTCGCCGTCACCGACGACCACGGCAACGTCACCGACCTGGAGGAGAAGCCCGCACGGCCCCGCAGCGACCTCGCCGTCGCCGGCGTCTACCTGTTCACCCCTGCCGTCCACGAAGCCGTCCGCGCCATCTCGCCCTCCGCCCGCGGCGAACTGGAGATCACCGACGCCCTGCAGTGGATGATCGACCAACGGCTCACCGTACGGTCCACTGTCATCACCAGCTACTGGAAGGACACCGGCAACGTCACCGACATGCTGGAGGTCAACCGCACCCTCCTGGAACGCCTCCAGTTCCGTGTCGACGGCACCGTCGACGAGGAGAGCGAGATCATCGGACGGGTCCGTATCGAAGCCGGCGCCGAGGTCCGCCGCTCCCGCATCGTCGGCCCGGCCATCATCGGCGCCGGGAGCATCGTCACCGACTCCTACATCGGCCCCTCCACCTCGGTCGCCGAGAACTGCCGCATCACCAAGAGCGAGATCGAGTACTCCATCGTCCTGAGCGACTCCTCCTTCGACCGCATCCGCCGGGTCGAGGCCTCCCTCGTCGGGCGCAACGTGAAGGTCACCCTCGCCCCCCGGCTGCCCGCCACCCACCGCCTCGTGATCGGCGACCACGGCCAGGTGCAGATCTCGTCATGAACGCCGTCCGCCTGCTCGTCGTCACCGCGGTGACGCCCGAACGCGACGCCGTCGCGGACGGCCTGCCGCGGACTCCGGCGGCCGCACTCGCCGCGGGAGGCCCCGCGTTCACCGCGACGAAACCCCGGAAGCTTCCCGAGCTGCGCCCCTGGGTCTCGGCGGTGGCGGCCGCGCACGACAGCGGAGTCCGGCTCTCCCTGCGCATCGAGACCGACACCACGCACGAACCGGACCCCGCGCACAGGAGGGACCGAGACGTCGGCATCAGCGGCGACGCGGGCACGGTTGACGGCGCAGCCGCGTCCGGCCCCGAGCCCGGCGAGCGGACCGATGGTGCGGGTGACACCGGGCCGGTCCGGGAAGCGGTCCGCTTCCGTGCCGTGCTCCAGGTCCACAGCGTCGAGTCCCCCGGCACGGTCGCTGACGCCGCCGCACTGTGGAGGTCGGGTTCCGACAGCGGCTTCGGCCCGGAGGCCCGCACCAGCGCGCT
>NZ_BAAHCA010001010.1:0-1657 GCF_054776295.1 Streptomyces sparsus | reverse complement strand
CGTGGGGTGGAAGCGGTGGCCGTGGCGCAGCGACTGCTCGGAGGCCAGGTAGCGGTCGTCGCAGGGCGCGGTGGCCGCGGCGAGCGCCGCGGCCTGCCCCTCCCTGCTGGCGGCGACCTGGGTGAGGAACTCGTCGTTGCGCACTCCGGTGCGCAGGTGCAGTTCACGGCCGACGCGGGCGGCGAACCGGTGCCAGGGCAGTTCCTCCCAGCCGCCGTGGTAATGCTCGGAGACGGGACCGGCGAAGCGGTGGGCGCCGGTCGGCGAGGTGCGGCGCAGCCGCACCGCCAGCAGTACGCCGGAGTGCGGCAGCCGGATCAGCAGGCGCCCGTTGTCGACCTGTTGGTCCTGCGGGCCGCAGACCTCCCGGAGCAGGCAGTTGAGCAGGGTGTGGCACACGGCGTCGTCGGCGGTGACGGGGGCGGTGCGCGGCGGGGCGGGAGGCATCGGGACTCCTACGGGTACCGGAGGAAGCGAGCGGGCACCGGGCAGGCGCGGTGCGGTGCGGTGTGAAAGGGGCGGGGCGCGGGCCGGGCCGGGCGGGGTGCGGTGGGCGCGGCGGGCTCAGCGCGGCCGGGACGAGCGTATGCAGCCGGCGCCTCGGGGCGGGTGGGCAGGCGGGGTCCCGGCCGGCCCGGAAGGTGGCTTCTCCGCGTGCGGGCGGACACCGGCGGAGTACGTCAGCACTGCCCGGCCCGCAGGTAGTTGGGCCCGGTGACGTAGTGCTTGTTGATGTCGGCGGCACGGGTGCGGTCCTTGGGCAGCAGGGTGCCCGCGGTGAGCATCGCCTTCACCGGTAGCCGGTCGGCGTGCAGTACGCGGGTCCGCAGCACGTCGGCGCCGGCTCCGGGGGCGGTGTCGAGCCGGTCGACGGCCTCGGTGAGCAGTGCGCGCAGCCGTGCCAGCAGGGCGGGCAGCGGGGCGCGGCCGAGCCGGGCCAGTTCGAAGAGGGGCGCGGCGGCGCAGAGGTGCAGGGTGATGGTGGTGAAGAGGTCGGCGACGGGCAGGTCCGAACCGGTCAGCACCCTGCGGTCGGCGAAGCCGCACAGGTCGGCGGCGGTGGTTCCGCCGAGCCGGGCGGCGAGCCGGCCGGTGTGCACCCGTGGTCCGTCGTTGTCCTTCAGCAGCAGGCGGAGCCGGGTGCGGCCCTGGTGCTCGTCGAGCACCAGGGAGGTGTTCTGCTGGTGCGACTCCAGGGCCACTCCGTAGCCGAAGAGGGTGGTGTGCAGGTCGAACAGCAGGCGCAGGTAGGCGTCGAGCAGCGCGTCCAGGTCTCCGTCGAAGTAGCGGTCGGCCAGTTCGTCGGCGACCGTGGTGCCGTCGGGCAGCGGGGCGAGCAGCGCGGCCGCCGACACCACGTGGGCGGTGTCGAGCCCGGGTGGCTGGCGGCGCACCAGCACGCTGAGCAGTTCGTGGCCGGTGCTGAGGTGGGTGCGTTCGTCGGCGAGCAGGACGCGGCGGGCGAGGCGCGGTTCGCGGGCCAGCAGGTGGGCGACGAGCCGCTGGCCGACGGCGCCGTCGACCAGGCTGCCGGGCTTGATGGTGCGCCGGTTGCGCAGGCCCAGTGTCGCGGTGGCTAGGGGCAGTTTGAGATGGACGCGCGGATCGTCGCGGACCGCGACGGTCCGCATCGACAGCGTCGGGCGGACGTCCAGCC
>NZ_BAAHCA010001009.1:0-1661 GCF_054776295.1 Streptomyces sparsus | reverse complement strand
TGGGGGACGTCCCCCACCGCGTGCAGCGAGTCGGCGCGCTGCCACACCGGGCGCAGGAACCAGTCCGGCACGGTCGTGGCCGTTCCGAGCAGCACCTCGGACTCGCGCACCTCCCGGTCGAAGTCACCCGCCTCGAACTGCTTGCGCAGCCGAGTCCGTTGGATCTTGCCGATCTCCGTCTTGGGAATCGCCGACGGCTCCACCGGCAGCAGGTACGCCGGGCTGACGCCGATCTCCCTGGTCACCTTGCCGCGGACGGTCCGCAGCGCCTCCGCCACGTCCTGGCCGGGGGCGACGTGGAGGAACAGCGCCAGCTCGTCCGTGCCCGCGCCCTGCTCGGTGCGCACCGCGCACGCCGCGGTGAAACTGCTCACCACACAGGGCAGTTCCTCCACACAGGCCTCGATCTCGTGGCTGTAGTGGTTGACGCCGTTGACGATGATGACGTCCTTGGCGCGGCCGGTGATGTACAGCTCACCCGCGCGCAGGAACGCCAGGTCGCCGGTCTCGAACCAGCCGTCGGCGGTGAAGGACTCCGCGTTGGCCCGGGCGTTGTCGTGGTAGCCGGAGGTGACGGAGGTGCCGCGCACCTGGAGGCGCCCGACGGTGCCCTCGGTGACGACGTGCTCCGCCTCGTCCACGATCCGCATGGCGAAGCCCGGGTAGGGCAGTCCGCAGCTGACGAACGTGCCCTCGTCGGGCTGGGGTTCGGCTGCGAGGTGGGTGTCGGTCACCACCGAGCACGTCTCGGACATGCCCCAGCACGGGTGCATGACGTCCTGCGCCAGCCCGTAGGGCTCCAGGACCTTCAGGAAGCGCCGCGCGGTGGCCGCGACCACCACCTCCCCGGCGTTCATCACCAGGCGCATCGGCGACAGGTCCCAGTCGCGGCCGGCCAGCCGGTCCGCCTGCTCACCGACCAGGCCGAAGGCGAAGTTGGGCGCCCAGGTGACGCTGACCCGGTGCCGGTCGGCGAGGTCCAGCCAGCGCAGCGGGTCCTCCAGCACCCACGACGTCGGGGCGTGCACCTGCCGGCAGCCCAGGTAGACGTCCCGCAGGTGGAACATCACCACACCGGTGACGTGGTCCAGCGGGATCCAGTTCAGTGAGACGTCGGTGTCCGTCAGCGAGTTGAGGTGCGCGGTCGCGGCGGACCGGGTCAGGACGTGGTGGTGGCTCAGCCGGACGGCCTTGGGCAGGCCGGTGCTGCCGGACGTCAGCAGCATCAGAACGGTGTCCTCCGGCCGTGCCGGATGCCAGTCGGCGTCGGCGGGACCCGTGCGCAGCGCGTCCACGGTGGTCAGCCGCAGGCCCGTCCACCCCCGGCGTTCGGCCAGCGCGCGCAGCTCCGGCTCACCGGCCGCCGACGTGACGATCCACGGCCGGTCCAGCATCCGCCAGACGCCTTCCAGCTTCGCGACCGGCGCCGAGGCGGTCCGGTAGGAGGCGGGCACGGTCAGCGGCACGGCGACGAAACCGCCGAGCACGCAGCCCCAGAGCGCGGCGACGAAGTCCTCGGTGTCCTCGCACTGGAGCACCACCTGGTCACCGGGGCGCAGCCCGGCCGCGCGCAGCCCGCCCAGCACCCGGGACGCCTCCTCGACCAGGGAGGCGTAGTCGCGGCGCCGCTCGGTGCCGTCGGCCCGTACGTGCACGATCTC
>NZ_BAAHCA010001008.1:0-1661 GCF_054776295.1 Streptomyces sparsus | reverse complement strand
GGCGGCCTCGGCGACGGCGGCGGCGGCCTGGCGACGCAGCTGCTCGACGCGTTCGAACTCGTCGATGACCTGCTCGGCGGCGTCGCACAGTTCCGCCAGCGGTTCGTGCAGCGCTTCCAGGCCGTCGGCGTCGAGCCAGTAGTAGGTGTCGGCGACGCGGGTGCAGGCGGCGACGATCGCTTCGAAGACCGCGCCGCCGGGGTCGGCGTCGCCGGCCATCCGGGCGACGGACAGCACGTCGGAGATGCCGCGGACCAGTTCGGCGTTGCCGATCCGGGCGAGCGGGCCGGTGCCCTCGGGCTGGGCGGCGGCCCGGGCGTCGGAGAGGTACGGCGTCTGCCACAGCTGCATCGGGTGGACGCGGGTCGGTTCGTCGCTCTGGGCGCGGAAGACGGCCATCACGCCGTCCTCGAAGAGCGAGTAGCCGTGGCTGGGGATGGGGGTGGCGACTTCCTTGCGGATCAGGTTGTACGGCAGCAGCAGGGTGCGGCCCTCGGCCCGGGCGTGGAAGACGTAGAGCACGTCCTCGCCGTTCGGGGAGCGGATGGCGCTCTCGAACTCCAGGTCGGCGGTGTCGGTGTCGAAGGTGCGGGCGGCCGAGCCGGCCGGCGCGGTGGTGAGGTAGTAGCCGCCGGGGAAGATGATGCCCTGGTCCTCGGGCAGCCGCTGGCAGGACAGCCCGATGCCGTCGAGCCGGACGACCTCCCTGGACCGCTCGTTGAAGACGAGGTAGCGGTGGGTGGTCTCGTTGTAGGGCAGGATCCGCAGCAGGGTGAGCGGGCCTACGCGGGCGTGGGCGACCTCGGCGTCGGCCAGCGACTGGAGCGGTTCGTCGACGGGCTCGGTGTAGACGCCCTCGCCGCTCTCGGTGTTGTTCTCGATCTTGACGGTCAGGGTGCCGCCCACGGTCTCGACGAAGACGCGGCCCTCGATGGAGATGTGCGGGTGCCGGCCGAGCACGTGGTCCTCGCGGCCTGTGACGGTCCATTCGAAGTCGTGCGAGGGCGGGAAGGTGTGGTCGCGCTCGCCCTTGGCGTCGACGTACTCGGGGGTGCCGTCGGGGTGGACGCGCCAGCGCAGCACCCGCAGGTCGGTGAGGCGTTCGCCGGTCTGGAAGACGGCCAGCAGCAGCGAGCCGGTGCGGCGCAGCTGGAGCAGTTCGGCTTCGCGGTAGTAGCGGTAGAGGTCGGTGAAGTCCCGGGCGAAGCGCGGGTCGTCGAGCAGGCCGGGCAGGGCGTCCGCGCCGACCTCCTCGAACCGGCCGTCGTGGTGGCGGTGCAGCGCGAAGACGTCGCGGATCTCGGTGGTCTGCTTGAGGCCGAAGTGCACGTTGTAGCCGAACAGCATCAGTCCGCCGACCTGGACCAGGTCCCGCGGCACGCAGTTGTGCTCGGTGCGGACGCGGTCGTTGCCGACGAGTTCGAGCTCGCTGCCGCCGAACTCGGCGGTGCGGCGGGTGTTGAGCGCCTGCGCCCGGCGGGCCAGTTCGGTGGCGGTGGCCGACATGCGCTCCCGCAGCACCTCGTAGGTGCCGGCGTTCAGCGTGCCGGCGTCCGGCCCGCCTTCGTGCGGCGTGGCGGCGCGCCGCGCTTCCTGCGGCTCGCCGCTGCCCTGCCCCTGGCTCGTCACGTCTTCCCAACTCCTCAGCATGTTCGACTTCC
>NZ_BAAHCA010001007.1:0-1668 GCF_054776295.1 Streptomyces sparsus | reverse complement strand
ACGTCCACGACCAGCGGCCGGCCGTCCCGGCTCGTCGCCGCACCCAGTTCGTCGTAGGCGGCCAGCACCCGCCGCGCGTACGGCAGCAGCCGCTCGCCGTCCGAGGTGAGCGCCACCCGCCGGGTGGTGCGCTGGAACAGCTCCACGCCCCAGCCCTGCTCCAGCCGTCGGATGTCCCGGCTGAGCGCCTGCTGGGCCACGTAGAGCCGGGCCGCCGCCCGCGTGAAGTGCAGCTCGTCGGCGACCGCGGTGAAGGCGCGCAGCAGGCGCGGCTCGGGTTCGTGGGCCATCCGTCCATACTGACAAACCATCTGTGTGAATGCCGCCTCATCAGGTGTTGGACGGGCCGGACGGCCCCCGGGGAGGGTGGAGCCATGCCGCCCGAGACCCGTCCCGCCCCTGTCCTCCGCCCCGCCTCCCACTCCCCCGCGACCCGCCGTCCGACCACCCCCGGGCCCGCCCTGCTGACCGTGAGCGGCGGCACTCTCGTCGCCGTGGACCTGCGCCCCCGCACACACCACCGGCACCACCGGCCCCGTCAGCCCCGCCGCCCCCGCTGGTTCGCCCCCTACGCCGCCCTGTTCCGGCGGCCCGGAGCGCGCGCCTTCAGCGCGGGCTCGGTACTGGCCCGGCTGCCGATGGGCATGTTCGGGGTCTCGGCGGTGCTGATGATCTCCGAGACGCGCGGCTCCTACGCCCTGGCCGGAGCCGTGACCGCGACCGGACTGGCAGCCACCGCCCTGCTCGCCCCGCTCGTCGCCCGGCTCGTCGACCGGCACGGACAGGCCCGCGTCGCCGTGCCCGCCGTGCTGCTCGCCGTCGCCGCCCACCTGCTGCTGGTGCTCTGCGTGTCCACCGGCGCACCGACCTGGACGCTCTTCGCCTGCTCAGCCGCCGCCG
This sequence comes from Streptomyces sparsus, assembly GCF_054776295.1. Classification (NCBI taxonomy): domain Bacteria; kingdom Bacillati; phylum Actinomycetota; class Actinomycetes; order Kitasatosporales; family Streptomycetaceae; genus Streptomyces; species Streptomyces sparsus. The sequence goes on along the minus strand of NZ_BAAHCA010001007.1, from coordinate 768 downwards.
CCACCGGCCCCAACACCGGCGGCATGGCCCGGGCCCGCTGGGCCCACCTGTACGCGGGTGACGCGCCGGACGCGGTGGCGGCCCGGCACACCGCCAACGCCTTCGAACAGGCCGCGGACGAGCTGTGCTTCATGGCGGGCCCGGTACTGGCGGCGTTCCTGTGCGTCGGGCTGTTCCCCACCGCGGGCACCCTCACCGCCGCGGCCCTGCTGCTGGTCGGCACGTTGTGGTTCGCCGCCCAGCGCCGCACCGAACCGCCGGTGTCTCCGCGTGAGGCGGACGGCGGACGCTCCCCGGCCCGCATCAGCGGCATGCCCGCGCTGCTGGCCACCTTTCTCTGCACCGGCGCGGTGTTCGGATCCATGGAGGTGGTGACCATCGCGTTCGCCGACGGGCTCGGGCTCAGGAGCGCGGCCGGGGTGCTGCTGGCACTCCAGGCGGGCGGCTCCTGCGCGGCCGGCCTCGGCTTCGGCCTGCTGCGCCACCGCGGACCGGCCCACCGCCGGTTCGTGACGTGCGTGGCGGCCATGGCGGCGCTGATGCTGCTGCCCGCACTGGCCGCGGCCGGCGGCAGCCTGCTGCTGCTGGCGCCCGCCCTGCTCCTCGCCGGCATGGCCACCGCACCGACGATGGTGACGGCCATGACGCTGGTTCAGCGGTACGTCCCGCGTGCCCGGTTGAACGAGGGGATGACGCTGGCGGTCACCGCGCTGCTCGCCGGTATCGCGGCGGGGGCGGCGGTCGGCGGCTGGACCGCCGAGCGGCTGC
>NZ_BAAHCA010001006.1:0-1670 GCF_054776295.1 Streptomyces sparsus | reverse complement strand
CGCCAGGGCGAGCCGGATCAGCCCGCCTGACGCGGCGGCTGCCAGCGGGGCCGCCGTGCACTCGGTCACCGCCGCGGCGCCCGCCTCGAACCACTCGACGGCCCGGCCCCAGGCGCCCTGGGCCAAGGCGTGCAAGCCCAGCACCAGGCGGGCGTCGGCACTGATGACCGGCATGTCGGAGGTCTCGGTGACGAACGCCTCGCACCGGGCGCCCAGTCCTGACCAACGTCCGGTGTTCCACTCCAGCAGCAGCCGGCTGCCCAGTCCGGTGTGGGCGACGTACTCGGCGCCGCTGCGCGCCGACAGGTCGAGCCCTTTCGTGAGCAGGTCGGCGGCCCGGTCGTAGTGGCCGAGCCACACCGCTGCGTCGGCTGCGTTGCACAGCCCCCGCGCCGCGTGCTGGGCCACGACCTGGACGGAGCCGTCCGTCGGCAACTGCTCCAGCATCCGCCACGCCTGCGGGTCGCCGCAGCACATCGCCAGGCTGACCCGGTTCCCGGCGACGGCCACGCGGGCCGCCTCGATGCCGCTGGCCGCAGCCGCCTCCTCCGCGCGAAGCAGCCAGCTCAGGTGCTGGTCGAGTGAGCCCCTCGGCCACTGCGGCATGGCGAGAGCCGCCATCGCCCGGGCGGCGAGGTCCGGCCGCCCGTCCCGCAGATCCTCCGCCGCACGTTCCAGCACCCGCCAGCCGAGATCGGTCCGGCCGACCTGGTTGTTGAGCAACAGACCCAGGTCCAGGCGTAGTTCACCGCGCACCGCGACGGGCAGGCTCTCGTCCTCGACCAGCTGCGACAGCACCTTCACCGTCTGGTCGGACCGCAGGCCCACCACCGCGCTGCGGGCCAGCATCGGGGCGAGCCGGCCCCGCACCCCCTGCGGGACGGTCGGTGCGGCCAGGGCCTGCTCCAGCAGGGTGACGGCCTCCCGGTGCCGCCCGCTCTCGGTCGCCTCCCGAGCGGCGTGCTCGACGGCCCGCACCCACCCCCGGACCTGTCCGGCGTCCCTGTGGTGCCGGACCCGCGCCGTCCAGTCCACCGGCTGACGTCGGGCGAGCAGCCGCGCCGCCCTCGCGTGCAGCTCCTGCCGCTCCGACCAGGGCAGGTTGTCCCGTACCGCGACGGCGGCCAACGGCACGGGCAGCACGTACCGGCCCTCGCCGTCCACCACCAGTGCGGCGACGTTCAGCGCGGCGGTCAGCGCCGCGCGGGACGTCCTCCCGGACAAACCGGCGACCGCGAGCAGGGCCGGGGCGGGGACCGGCTCGTCCAGCACCGCCGCCGCCCACACCACCGCGCGGTGCTCCTCCGCCAGCTTCGCCGTCCGGCTCAGCACCAGCTCCGTCAGCCGCACCGGCACACCGGCGTTGTCCACCTGGGCCGCCGTGCACCGCCCGCCGGTGTCCCGCAGGACGGCCAGGAGGTCAACGACGACCTGGGCCACACCGCCCGACCGTTCGAGGAGCCTCGCCGTCCCCTCCGGTGTGCCCCGCTCGCCGACGGCCTCCGTCACGGCTTCGCCCACCTGCTCGCAGTCCCACGGCTCGACGCGGTGGCGCAGCACCGCCAACTCCGCCGGATAACGCACCGGCGTGCCGCCCAGCGGCAGCCCCGGCCGCGCCGACTCCTCCGGCCGGTACGCCAGGACGGCGGCGAGTCCCGGCCTGGGCCGCT
>NZ_BAAHCA010001005.1:0-1670 GCF_054776295.1 Streptomyces sparsus | reverse complement strand
GAACCCGGGCGGCGCGCCCTCCGGTATCCGCCGCTGAGCGGCGGGGCGCGCCTCGGCGCTCAGCGCCGTGCCGGAGCGGCGCCCGGCGTGGCGTGAGCAGGACGGCGGACCGCCGGGGTAGCTGAGCAAGCGCTTAGTAAGGCATGGTTTCCCTGTACGCCACCGACCGACGTACGCCACCCACCGACCGGCGAATGGGGCACGCACCATGGCGAAGCCGTCTCTCCTGCTCTCCCGACGCGATCTCGACTTCCTCCTGCACGACTGGCTCGACACCGGAGCGCTCGTCCGTCGACCGCGGTACGCCGAGCACTCCCGGGAGACCGTCGACGCGGTGCTGGAGCTGAGCGAGCAGCTCGCCACCCGCTGGTTCGCGCCGCACAACAAGCGCAGCGACCAGGAGGAGCCCCGCTTCGACGGCGAGAAGGTGCAGATGATCCCCGAGGTGAAGGAGGCGCTGGACGCCTTCGCCGCCTCCGACCTGCTGGCCGCCTCGATGGACGCGGAGCTCGGCGGCATGCAGCTTCCGCACGTGGTGTCCACCGCGTGCTTCGCCTGGTTCCAGGCGGCCAACGTGAGCACCTCCGCCTACCCCTTCCTGACCCTGGGCAACGCCAACCTGCTGCGCGCCCACGGCACCGCCGAGCAGGTCGACACCTTCGTCCGGCCGATGATCGCCGGTCGTTTCCTGGGCACCATGTGCCTGTCCGAGCCGCAGGCCGGCTCGTCCCTGGCGGACGTCGCCACCCGCGCCGAACCGCAGCCCGACGGCACCTACCGGCTGTTCGGCAACAAGATGTGGATCTCCGGTGGCGACCACGACCTGGCGGAGAACATCGTCCACCTCGTGCTGGCCCGCATTCCCGGCGGCCCGCCCGGCGTGCGCGGGCTGTCCCTCTTCGTGGTGCCCAAGCACCTCGTCGAGGCGGACGGCTCCCTGGGCGACCGCAACGACGTCGTGCTGGCGGGCCTCAACCACAAGATGGGCTACCGCGGCACCACCAACACACTGCTGAACTTCGGCGAGGGCCGGTACCGGCCGGGCGGTGAGGCGGGTGCGGTCGGGCAGCTCGTCGGCGAACCGCACCGCGGGCTGTCCTACATGTTCCACATGATGAACGAGGCCCGGATCGGGGTGGGCGCGGGAGCCGCGGCACTGGGCTGCACCGCGTACCTGAAGTCCCTGGAGTACGCCAGGACCCGGCTCCAGGGCCGGCCGGTCGCCGACCGCGATCCGGCGGCGCCGCCGGTGCCGATCGTCGAGCACGCCGACGTGCGGCGCATGCTGCTCGCCCAGAAGGCCTACAGCGAGGGCGCGTTGGCGCTCATCCTGTACTGTGCCCGGCTCGTCGACGAGCAGCGCACCGGGGAGAGCGCCTCGGCGCGGGAGCGGGCCGGCCGGCTGCTGGACGTGCTGACCCCGATCGCGAAGAGCTGGCCGTCGCAGTGGTGCCTGGCCGCGAACGACCTCGCCGTCCAGGTGCACGGCGGCTACGGGTACACACGCGAGTACGACGTGGAGCAGCACTACCGCGACAACCGGCTCAACCCGATCCACGAGGGCACGCACGGCATCCAGGCGGTGGACCTGCTCGGCCGCCGGGCGATCGCCGACAACGGGGCGGGGCTCGCGGCGCTGGGTGAGGCGGTCGAGGCCACCGCCGGCCGGG
>NZ_BAAHCA010001004.1:0-1671 GCF_054776295.1 Streptomyces sparsus | reverse complement strand
ACCCGTCCGGAATCTGAGACCGCCGCGTCCGCTGCCGGGCCGCCGCGGCCGAACGGCCCGCACGGCGGCGGTCGGGGCGGCATCGCGAGGCATCCTGCGTCCCATATCGCAGACGATCTCGTCTCGTCATGTGGACCGCCGGTGACATGCGGCGCGCCCGTCCTTACGATCGTCCTCATGAAGCGACAGGCGGATCTCACGAAGCGACGGGCAGTCGACCTGTGCCGCGTCGCCGCCATGCTCTGTCGCACCGTCGTCTGACGGCCCCGCCGCCGTCGACGGGGGACCCGGCCACCAGGGCCGATGCGTGCCGACCGGCCTCGCCGGCCGATCCGGACCATCCCTCGACAGCCCGCCGCGCCGCACAAGCGCCGCGCGTGCCCCTGCCCCCGCACGCGCACCCACCCGCATCAGCTCCGAAGGAGAATCCATGAGCCGCAGTGACGTCCTGGTGGACGCCGACTGGGTCCAGGCCCGTATCGACGACCCCAAGGTGGTCATCGTCGAGGTGGACGAGGACACCTCGGCCTACGAGAAGAACCACATCAGGAACGCCGTCCGGATCGACTGGCAGAAGGACCTCCAGGACCCGGTGCGCCGCGACTTCGTCGACCAGGCCGGGTTCGAGAAGCTGCTGTCGGCCAAGGGCATCTCCAACGACGACACGGTCGTGCTCTACGGCGGCAACAACAACTGGTTCGCCTCCTACGCATACTGGTACTTCAAGCTCTACGGCCACGAGGACGTCAAGCTGCTCGACGGCGGCCGCAAGAAGTGGGAGCTGGACTCCCGCGACCTGGTGGCCGAGGTGCCCGAGCGGGCCGAGACCACCTACAAGGCCAAGCCGCAGAACCTCGCCATCCGCGCCTTCCGGGACGACGTGGTGAAGGCCATCGGCGAGCAGAACCTCGTCGACGTGCGCTCCCCCGACGAGTTCAGCGGCAAGCTGCTGGCCCCCGCGCACCTGCCGCAGGAGCAGTCGCAGCGTCCCGGCCACGTGCCGACCGCGCGCAACATCCCCTGGTCGAAGTCGGCCAACGACGACGGCACCTTCAAGTCCGACGAGGAGCTGAAGGAGCTGTACGAGCAGGAGGGTGTGGACCTCTCCAAGGACACCATCGCCTACTGCCGCATCGGCGAGCGCTCCGCGCACAGCTGGTTCGTGCTGCACGAGCTGCTGGGCCAGGAGAACGTCAAGAACTACGACGGCTCCTGGACCGAGTACGGCTCGCTGGTCGGCGTGCCGATCGAGCTCGGCTCCAACTGACCGTTCGCCGCGCCGGCAGCACGCCGGCGTGACCCAGGCATCGACGAACCGAGGAAGAGGACCACTCCATGTGCGGAGCGAAGGCCGGCGGCCCGGACGCCTCCACCATCAAGCCCGGCGAGACCACCATCCAGGGCAACGTCACCCGTGACGGCGAGCCGGTGACCGGCTACGTCCGGCTGCTGGACTCGACCGGCGAGTTCACCGCCGAGGTCCCCACGTCCGCGACCGGCCAGTTCCGGTTCTACGCGGCCGAGGGCACCTGGACCGTGCGGGCGCTGGTGCCCGGCGGCACCGCGGACCGTACCGTGGTGGCCCAGCCGGGCGGCCTCGCGGAGGTCGCCATCGCCGTCTGAGGCGAGGGCCGGTACCGAACGGCAGCAGGGCCGCACCCCCGGGTTGGA
>NZ_BAAHCA010001003.1:0-1673 GCF_054776295.1 Streptomyces sparsus | reverse complement strand
CCCCCCGGAGCGCCGCCCCCGACCCCACCCCCCGCGAAGCACACCCCCACGAGCAACCCCCCGCACCTTCCCACGTTCGTCTCGGGCCGTCCCCCGCGTCGTGCATCCCAAATCCCGCACGAAGGCGCCAAGCGCCGCGGGTGCCCCTGTGAACCTTGGGAGTTGGCACATGGCACAGTCACAAGTAGAACCGGCAGTCCCCGCCGAGGCGGCGGGCGGCGGTTCTCGTCCGCCCTCCGGCCCGGGTCGGCTCGACCGTTACTTCCACATCACCCGCAGCGGATCGACCATCGGGCGTGAGGTCCGGGGCGGCATCACCACGTTCATGGCGATGGCGTACATCCTGCTGCTCAACCCACTGCTGCTGAGCGTCGAGGACGTCAACGGCAACACGCTGAACGCCACCGCCGTGGTGACGGCGACCGCGTTCGCCGCCGCGGTGACGACCCTGCTGATGGGCGTCGTCGGCAAGGTCCCGCTGGCGCTGGCCGCCGGACTGAGCGTCTCCGGGGTGCTCGCCACCCTCGTGGTGCCCAGCATGACCTGGCCGCAGGCCATGGGCATGTGCGTGATCTACGGCGTGGTGATCATGCTCCTGGTGATCACCGGGCTCCGCGAGAAGATCATGAACGCGATCCCGATGGGCCTCAAACACGCCATCACCATCGGCATCGGCCTCTTCGTCGCGATGATCGGGCTGGAGAAGGCCGGTGTCGTCGGGCGCGGCGCGGAGGGCGGGCCGCCCGTCACCCTGGGCGTCGGCGGCAGCCTGACGGGCTGGCCGGTACTCGCGTTCTGCATCACCCTGCTGGCCATCTTCATGCTGCTGGCCAGGAACATTCCCGGCGCGATCCTGATCGGCATCGGCGTCGGCACCGTGTTCTCCCTCATCGTCACCGCCGTGTTCGACCTGGGCGACGAGCAGTGGGGGCTGGCCACGCCGCACATCCCCAGCGGGCTGGTCTCCTCGCCGGACTTCAGCCTGTTCGGCCAGGTGGAGTTCGGCGGGTTCGGCCAGCTGGGCGCGACCACCGTCACCATGATCGTCTTCACGCTGGTGCTGGCGGGCTTCTTCGACGCGATGGCCACCATCATCGCCGTCGGCCAGGAGGCCAAGCTCGCCGACGAGAAGGGCCGGATGCCCGGCCTGAACAAGGCGCTGCTGATCGACGGCGCCGGCGGAGCGATCGGCGGCATGTCCAGCGCGTCCGGCCAGACGGTGTTCATCGAGTCGGCGTCCGGCGTCGGCGAGGGAGCCAGGACCGGCCTGTCGGCCACCGTCACCGGCCTGATCTTCGCCGCCATGCTGCTGTTCACCCCGCTGGCGGAGATCGTGCCCGGCCAGGTGGCCGCCGCCGCGCTGGTGGTGATCGGCGCGATGATGATGCAGAACGCCCGCCACGTGGACTGGAAGGACCGCGGGGTGGCCATCCCGGTCTTCCTGACGATCATCCTGATGCCGTTCACCTTCTCCATCGTCAACGGTGTCGCCGCCGGTGTCATCGCCTACTCGGTGATCAAGCTGGCGGAGGGGAGGTGGCGGGAGCCGGGCCTGTTCATGTGGCTGCTCACCGCGTTGTTCGTCTTCAACTTCGCCTTCAACGACCTGGGTCACTGACGGGCCCGGGGCGGACCCGGCCCCGAGGCGCCCGGCGCCCGCCGGGGCCGGGTCC
>NZ_BAAHCA010001002.1:0-1674 GCF_054776295.1 Streptomyces sparsus | reverse complement strand
GTCACCGCGGCCCCGCCCGGCCGGCCGCGCGGGGCCCCGCCGGCGGAAGACCGGGGCGGGGCGCACCCGCGGGAAGGAGAGCTGAACGATGCTGGCCCCTGCCCTGCTCGTGCTGCTGGCATACCTGGTGATCACCTTACTGACCGCCCGGGTCGGCTACGGGATCGAGCGAAGTCGCTTCATCCGCCACGAGGGCCGGCGGTACCCCGACGAGGATCCCCTGGAGCGCTTCAGGACGGTCGGCAAGAACCCCGCAGCCGTGCAGGCCTTCGTCTACGGACTGGCCTGGCCGTTGGTGGTGCCCGTCTACTGCCTGTACCGCGGTGCGGCCGTGGTGATAACCGCCAGGCCGCCGTGCACCCGGTACGAGCAGCTGCGCAGGGCGGAGGCCCTCGATGCCCGGATCCAGGAGCTGGAACGCTCACTCGAGCGCTACGACTGAACCCCGGCTCCGACGCACGGTCGCCGACCCGCCACGGATGGGGCTCGCCCCTGACACGGGAGCCGTCGTGCGGCGCTGCCCCCGTTCCCGACCGCGAACCGGTACCGCCGACGCGCCGCAGAAGGACGACCGGCGGCAGCTCGTCGCCGGTCCGGCGTCGCCGGTCGGTCCGGAGCCTCCGTGGCCACGGTGACGCCCGGCCCACCGGCCTCAGGGTGGTCACGGTGCCCGTCGAGTCCGCAATCACGGTGAGAGGTGAGCACCATGTCCGACCGACGCCCCGATCCCGACCGCGAGGGCATCCTGGGACGCCTGCTGCCGCGCACCGGCAGCGAACCCATCACCGCCCGCAGCGCGCTGCGCATGCGCCTGATCCTGGCGCTCGTGTTCACCCCGCTCTTCGTCGCCGGAGCCGTGCTCTTCTGGGCTTGGTCCGGGAACGCCGATCCGCAGGACACACCGACGCCGGACTCGCTGCGCACCCTCGCCTGGATCAGTACCGGTCTGGCCGTCTTCGCCGTGATCGACCTGCTGGTCGTGCTGCGCCGGATCAGCCGCGCCCGCCGCGCCGCCCGGACCTGACCGGGCGTTCGCGGGAGTGATCGCGGTGCCCCCGGGTACCCGGCACCCCGCAGGACCGCCGCAAGGCGAACCACACGAACAGGAGGAACCCGTGTCGCACATCGAGGAGTCCGTCGAGGTCGAGGTGCCGGTCAACACCGCCTACAACCAGTGGACGCAGTTCGAGGAGTTCCCGCACTTCATGGACAGCGTCGAACGCGTCGACCAGGTCACCCCCACCAGCACCCACTGGGTGACCAAGATCGCCGGTGTGAAGCGGGAGTTCGACGCGGACATCACCGAGCAGATCCCGGACGAGCGCATCGCCTGGACGAGCGTCACCGGGCCCAAGCAGGCCGGTGTGGTCACCTTCCACCGGCTGGACGACCGTCGCTCGAAGGTGATGCTCCAGCTGGAGCACGCCCCCGAGGTGATCGCCGACACCGTGGCCGACAAGCTGGGCCTCGTGCGCCGCATGGCCAAGGGCGACCTGGACCGCTTCAAGAAGTTCATCGAGGAGCGCGGCAACGAGTCCGGCGGGTGGCGCGGCGAGGTGTGAGCCAGGCACTGACGGCTGCCGAGCTGCCGTCGGGCGGCCCCGTGGCGCGCAGCCGCCGGGAGCTCGGAGCCGGAGCCCCGGCAGGGAACACCACCGGCCCGGGGGGGGGGGG
>NZ_BAAHCA010001001.1:0-1677 GCF_054776295.1 Streptomyces sparsus | reverse complement strand
GGCTGCGCCGGGCGATCGAGAACGCGCTCGCCGACGCCCGACTGACCGCCGGCGACATCGACGTGGTCTTCGCCGACGCGTCCGGTGTACCGGCCCAGGACCGGGCCGAGGCGGAGGCCGTCGCCGCCGTCTTCGGCGCCCGGGCCGTGCCGGTGACCGCGCCCAAGACCATGACCGGCCGGCTGCTGGCCGGCGGCACCGCACTGGAGGTGGCCACCGCGCTGCTGTCGCTGCGCGACGGCGTCATCCCCCCGACGGTGAACGTGCCGTCGGCCGACCCCGACCACCCCATCGACCTGGTCACCGGCCCCCGGGAGGCCCAGCTGCGCAACGTGCTGGTCCTCGCCCGCGGACACGGTGGCTTCAACGCGGCTCTGATCGTCCGTGCGCCGCGCAGCTGACCCGGTACCAGACCGGACCTAGTGAGAGGAATCGTCCATGTCCACCACCACGACCGAGGTGACCCTCACCGACCTGACCCGGATGCTGCGGGAGAGCGCGGGCGAGGAAGAAGGCGTCGACCTGGACGGCGACGTCATCGACCAGCCGTTCATCGAGCTCGGGTACGACTCGCTGGCCCTGCTCCAGGTCATCGGACGGATACAGCGCGAGTACGGGACCCAGATCCCGGACGACGCGGTGGTCGACGCGGAGACCCCGCGGGCGCTGCTCGAACTGATCAACGCCGGCCGGACCGAGTCGTCCACCGCCGCCTGACCGCTCCACAGCCGCGGCTGCCCGCCGTACCCCCGCGGCGGGCAGCCGCTTCTCGTCGCACCGGCCGAGCCAAGGAGTCCTGACATGCCAACCGCCGCCCGCCGGCCGCGGCCCATCGGTCTGCTGTTCCCCGGACAGGGGTCCCAGCACGTCCGGATGGCCGCCGGCCTGTACCGCCACGACCCGGTCTTCACTCTCGCTGTCGACACCGTGCTGCGGCAGCTGGGCGACGAGGGCCCGGCCGTGCTCGCCGACTGGCTCGGCCATCCCACCGACCGGCCCGCCGTCGACATCGACGACGTGAGCCGCGCCCAGCCGCTGCTGTTCGCCGTGGACTACGCGCTGGGCAGGATGCTGCTGAGCTGGGGACTGCGGCCGACCGCGCTGCTCGGCCACAGCGCCGGTGAACTGGTGGCCGCCGCCCTGGCCGGTGTGGTCCGCCTCTCCGACGCGGTGGCGATGGTCCGCGAACGGGTGCGCACCGCCCGCCCGATCCCGTCCGGCGGCATGCTCGCCGTGGCGGCCTCCACCACGCAGCTGGAGCCGTACCTGCGCGGAGACGTGGTGGTGGCAGCGGTCAACGCGCCCGCTCAGACCATGCTGGCCGGCTCCACCGCCCCGCTCGCCGAGGTCAGCGCGCTGCTGCGGGCGGACGGCGTGACGGCGGTGGCGGTGCCGGCGACGACCCCCTTCCACTCGCCGGCCATGGAGCCGGCCGCCGCGGCCCTGGAACCGGTCTACGCCGGGATCGCACTGCACCGCCCGACGGTCGCCCTGTACTCCGGGTACACCGGCGAGCTGATGAGCGACGAGGCGGCCCGCAGCCCTCGGTTCTGGGCCCGCCAGGTCGTCGACCCGGTCCTCTTCGGGCCGGCGCTGGAGGAACTGCTCGCCGCCGACGACATGATCCTCGTCGAGGCGGGGCCGCGGCAGACCCTGACCGCCTTCGCCCGCCGGCAC
>NZ_BAAHCA010001000.1:0-1679 GCF_054776295.1 Streptomyces sparsus | reverse complement strand
GATCCACGGCTGCGGCTCCCCGGGCGTCAGCGAGGCCACCGCGGCGCGGGACGGCGGCGGCTCGTCCACGGCCGGCTCCTCCGGCGGCGGCGCCTCGTGGCCGTGCGAGACCATCGTGCGCTCGCCCTCGTAGGCCATGGACACCGTCACCGGGGAGTGCCAGCCGGGGACCGTGCGGGACAGCGAGAGGTCGATGCCCTCCCCCTCGGCGAGCGCGTCCCAGCAGTACGAGCCGTACATGTCGTCACCGAACGCCGCGGCCAGCGAGGTGCGCAGGCCCAGCCGGGCGAGAGCGGTGGCCATGTTGGCGACGCCGCCCGGGCTGGAGCCCATACCGCGAGCCCAGGTCTCGGTGCCGCGGACCGGTGCCGAGTCCAGGCCGGTGAAGACGATGTCGAGAAAGACGGTCCCGGTCAGGTACACGTCCCAGGGCGGGTCCTGCGGGGTGCGCACGGCGGCGAGCGGGTCGAGCATGCCCCTCAGTCTGCCGGAAGCGCAGTACCGTCGGACGTCATGCGACTCTCCTTTCTCGGCGGCGGCGGCTTCCGCGCCCCTCTTGTGTACGGTGCCCTGGCCCAGGCCCCCGGACTGGTCTCCGAGGTGGCCCTGCACGACACCGACCCGGCACGGCTGGAGGTGATCCGCTCGGTGCTGGAACAACTGCCGGGCGGCCCGCCGGTGCGGGTCACCACCGGACTGGACGACGCGCTGCGCGGGGCGGACTTCGTGTTCTCCGCGATCCGGGTCGGCGGCACCGAGGGCCGGGTCGGCGACGAGCGGACACCGCTCGCCGAGGGAGTGCTGGGCCAGGAGACGGTGGGCGCGGGCGGCGTGCTGTACGCGCTGCGCACGGTCCCGGTGGCGGTGGAGATCGCCGAACGGGTCCGGGCGATCGCACCCGACGCCTGGGTCATCAACTTCACCAATCCCGCGGGCATGGTGACCGAGGCGATGTCGGCGGTGCTGGGCGAGCGGGTCATCGGCATCTGCGACTCGCCGGTGGGGCTGGTCCGACGGGCGGCGCGGGCGGCCGGGGCCGACCCGGACACCGTCGACTACGACTACGCCGGCCTCAACCACCTGGGCTGGCTGCGCTCGCTCACCGTGGACGGCCTGGACCTGCTGCCGGGCCTGCTCGCCGACCGGACGGCGCTGGCCGGGTTCGAGGAGGGCCGCCTCTTCGGCGCCCGGTGGCTGGGCGCGCTCGGCGCGCTGCCCAACGAGTACCTGCACTACTACTACTTCCGCCGGGAGACCCTGGAGGCGGTGCGCGGCGCTGAGGAGACGCGCGGTGAGTTCCTGGACCGGCAGCAGAGCCTGTTCTTCGCCCTCGCCGCGGCGGAACCGCACCGGGCCCTGGAGCTGTGGCAGCGCACCCGCCGGGAGCGGGAGGAGACCTACCTGGCGGACGGCCGGGCGGCCGGCGGCGGCTGGCAGCGCGACAGCTGCGACCTGGAGGGCGGCGGCTACGAGGGCGTCGCGCTGGCCCTCATGCGGGCGATCGGCCGGAACGAGCCGAGCAGGCTCATCTTGAACGTGCGCAACCGCGGCACGCTGGCCGCGCTCGACGACGACGCGGTGATCGAGACGGTCTGCGAAGTCGACGCCCGGGGTGCGAGGCCGCCGCCCGGCAGCGGCCTCGGCCCGGCCGAACTGGGTCTGGTCCTCCAGCTGAAGGC
>NZ_BAAHCA010000999.1:0-1685 GCF_054776295.1 Streptomyces sparsus | reverse complement strand
CCGCCTCTGCCGCACCACATGCCGCCGTCCGGCCACCACCTGCCTCCCGGCGGCCCGGCCCAGTCCTACGGCCACCCCGCCCCGCCTCCTTTCCCGCCTGCCGGCACCCCCGGACACGGCAGCGGCAGCGGTCACCGACCGGATGACGACCATCTCGGCGGCAACGACGGCAACAGCGACGGCGGACCGGGCCAGGACCGGGCTCGACCGGGGCCCGAGCGGGCCGGCGACTAGCCGACGGGGTCCGCGGGAAGCACCATGGAGTCCTGTGGCACCGCACGCACGCGGTGGCGGGAGCCCGCCGGGTCCGCACCCGGCCCCGCCCACCGGACGGGGCCGCGGTCGCGGGCAAGCAGCCGCTCTCCCCGTCCGCGCGGCGGAGCGGCCACCGCCGAACCGAAGGAGCACCCATGTCCGACGCCGCGTCCGACGCCCTGTGGGAGCTGCTCACCACGCGCGAGCTGGGGGTACTGGCGACGCTGAAGCGGGACGGGCGGCCGCAGCTGTCGAACGTCAACCACAGCTGCGATCCGGTGAGCCGGACGATCCGCGTCTCGGTGACCGACAGCCGGGCGAAGGTCCGGAACCTGGCGCGCGATCCGCGGGCGAGTTTCCACGTCACCTCGTCCGACGGGTGGGCCTGGACGGTGGCCGAGTGTGTGGCAGAGCTGTCGCCGGTCGCGGCGGACCCGCAGGACGCGACCGTGGACGAGCTGGTGGAGCTCTATCGGGCGATCCGCGGTGAGCACCCGGACTGGGACGAGTACCGGGCGACGATGGTGGCGGACCGGCGGCTGGTGCTGCGGTTGGCGGTGGAACGCGTGTACGGGCAGCCCCGCCGGTGAACTCGGTCCCGGCCGGCGACGGCCCGGCGGCGTTCCCGGGCGGCAGCCCGGCCCCGCCTCCCGAGACGCCGGTGCCGGGCGTCGGCCCGGACGCGGCCGGCAGGGACGGGGGGACGCTGCCGTTGGACGGCACGCTGGCCGCCCTGGGCTTCGCCGGGGCGCCGCTGCTCGAACCGTTGCGGTACCCGGGGCGCCTGGCGGAGGCACCGCTGCTGCTGAGCGGCGGGCGGCTGCGGGCACTGCGGGGGTTCCCGGTGGCGGACCGGGTGCCCGTACTGGCGGTGGGCTCCAACGGTTCACCGGCACAGGTGCACCACAAGCTGACCCGGGCGGGGGTCTCCGACACCGTTCCCATGGCCCCGGTCCGGGTGCGCGACCTGGAGGTGGGGCTCTCCGGGCACGTCAGTCGGCCGGGATACGTGGCGGCCTCGCCCCGCTGGGCGCCGGGCCGGACGGCGTCGGTGGTCCTGACCTGGCTGACGCCCGGGCAACTGGCCGTGGTCGACGCCGGTGAGAGCCTCAACTACCGCCGCGTGGTGCTGTCCTCGGCGGACTTCCCGGTGCTGCTGCCGGACGGCACGGCTGCCGTGACCGGCGCGGTCCATCTGTACGTCGGCATGCGCGGGGTGCTCACCGACCCTGCCGGACACCCGCGGCCCGGCGGCTCGCAGGCCGCGGTGCTGTCCGCGCTGCTCGCCGACTCAGCCCGGCTGCGGGCGCTGTTCGGCCCGAGTCCGGAGGCGTGGGTCACGGCGGTCCGGGCCGATCCGTCGCTGCCGGCGCGGGGCACGGCGACGTTCCGGGCCGAGGGCTGGGTGGCGGATCACGCCGAGTTGCCCG
>NZ_BAAHCA010000998.1:0-1685 GCF_054776295.1 Streptomyces sparsus | reverse complement strand
GTCCGCGCCCTGGCGCACTGGACGACGGCCGGAGCGGGCGCACGTCAGGAGGGGAGTGCGCCCGCCCCCGCCATCGGCCTGACCGCCGCCCGCCGCGCGCTCCGCGTCACCGCCGCCGAGCCCTACCTGCCGCCGACCGGACCTGCGTTCGTGGCCGCCTTCACCCCGGTCGCGAACATCGCCGTCGGCAACGAGACGCCCTGGGGCGTGGGCCCGGAACTGGAGCAACTGCTCCCCGGCACCGTCACCCGTGCCTACGGCCGTGACCAGGCCGAGCGGGACGGTACCGGCGCATTGATCGCAAATGTGCTCGACGCGGCGGCGGACCGTAGGATCGTCGCAGTGATCCGTGATGTCCACCGTCACCCCTGGATGGCCGACGCGCTGGACGCCCTGCTCACCGCCCGCCCGGACACGGTCGTGGTGGAGATGGGGGTACCGCAGTCCTCGCCCGCCGGGGCTCTGCACATCGCGACCCATGGCGCCGCCCGTGTCTGCGGTCGGGCCGCCGCGGAGGTCATCGCCGGCAAGGAGGCCGACGACTGAACGCCGCGGAACACACGCAACACCAACTGGAGGCACCCAGCATGTCCGCCACGACCGGTCGGATCATGTCCGGCGAGATGGCCGAGCAGCCCGCCGTCCTGCGCCGCATCCTCAGCGAGGGCGCACCGAAGATCCGTGAGGTCGCCGAGCAGATCGCGGCCAGGAACCCGCGGTTCGTGCTGCTCACCGCACGCGGCACCTCGGACAACGCCGCGCTGTACGCCAAGTACCTGCTGGAGGTCCAGCTGGGCAAGCCCTGCGGCCTCACCTCCATGTCCACCACCACCGCCTACGGCGCGAAGCCGGACCTGACGGACTGCCTGGTGATCACCGTCAGCCAGTCCGGTGGCTCCCCGGACCTGGTCGCCTCCACCCAGGCCGCCCGGGACGCCGGCGCCATCACCCTGTCGGTGACCAACAACGCCGACTCGCCGCTCGCCGCCGTCAGCGAGTTCCACATCGACGTGCTCGCCGGCCCGGAGAAGGCGCTGCCCGCCACGAAGACGTACACCGCCGAACTGCTGGCGCTGTACCTCTTCGTCGACGGCATGCGCGGCGGTGACGGCGTCGACCGGGCGAAGGTGCTGCCCGACCTGGCGGAGCAGATCCTCGCCCGGCAGGACGAGGTGAAGCAGCTGGCGGGCCGCTACCGGTTCGCCGAGCGCATGGTGCTCACCTCTCGCGGCTACGGCTATCCGACGGCGAAGGAGGCCGCGCTGAAGCTGATGGAGACCAGCTACATCCCGGCGCTCTCCTACTCCGGTGCCGACCTGCTGCACGGCCCGCTGGCCATGGTCGACAACGTCTCGCCCGTCATCGCGATCGTCACCGACGGCAAGGGCGGGCAGGCGCTCCAGCCGGTGCTCGACCGTCTCAAGGACCGCGGCGCGGACCTCGTCGTCGTCGGGCCGAAGGCCCAGGTCGACGGGGCGTCCGCCGGCTTCGTGCTGCCCACCGACGGGGTCGTCGAGGAGCTCCAGCCGATCCTGGAGATCCTTCCCCTCCAGATGCTGGCCTACGAGGTGACGATCGCCCGCGGTCAGGACCCGGACGCGCCCCGGGCCCTCGCGAAGGTCACCGAGACGCGCTGACCGACCGGTCCCCGAGCCCGGGGCCGCCTCCTACCGGGGGGCGGCCCC
>NZ_BAAHCA010000997.1:0-1686 GCF_054776295.1 Streptomyces sparsus | reverse complement strand
GGCGCACAGCGACACCAGCCGGGCCGTCGGCACACCGGCGACGTCCAGCGTCGCGCCGGGCGCCCGTTCGGTGACCAGTGACGTCAACTGGCCGCGCAGCCGCACCAGGCGCAGCGCGTCCGTCCAGTGCAGGCTTCCGGCGGCGACCAGCGCGGTGTACTCGCCGAGGCCGTGGCCGGCCACCACGTCGGGGCGCAGCCCGCTTCGGCGCAGCACCTCCAGCGTCACGACGCTGGTGAGCAGCACCGCCGGCTCGGAGACCGAGGCGTCGCGGAGCACGTGGCCGGGGCCCTGCCAGCACAGTTCGGACAGCGGGAAGCCGAGCCGGGTGTCGGCCTGCCGGTAGTAGGCGTCCACCAGGTCGGGGTGCCGCCCGGCCAGGCCGGCGCCCATCCCTACCCGCTGGGAGCCCCGACCGGGGAAGACAAAAGCGGTGCGGTCCACTGCGGCGGCTCCTTTCCGTCGACGAGCCCGGTGGCGTCCCGGGCGTACACCAGGTCGGCGGGCAGCCAGCGCAGCACCGTGGTGCGCGGCGCGGTGCCGTGCACCGCCGCGGCGGCCACGTGCACGGTGTGGCTGGAGCCGCAGGGCACGTTGCGGACCGTCCAGTGCGCGGGCGGGGCGGTGGCGCCGGACTCGCCGAGGTAGTCGGCGGCCAGGTCGCGGCTCAGGCCGGTGCCGATGCCCTTGAGGTAGGCCTCCTTGCGGGTCCACAGCCGTCCGAACGCCCGGCGCCGCTCGTCGGGGGCGAGCGCGGCCAGTTCGGCCCGTTCGGCGCGGTGCAGCGCGGGGCTGCACAGTTCCACCGTCTCGTCGCCGGGCAGCTTCTCCACGTCCACGCCGACCGGTTCGGTGGCGATCCCGAACAGCGCCAGGCCGTTGCTGTGCGACAGCGAGAAGTGCAGCGGCGCCGGGTCGCCGGCGACCGCCGGGCGGCCGTGCGGCTCTCCGCAGCCGGGGCAGGGCTCACGGACCAGCGGCACCCGCTGCGGCGGCACGGCGAGGTAGGCGCCGAGCAGCCTGCGCAGCGCGATGTGGGCCGACAGGTAGAGCAGCCGGTCGTGTGCCCGGCTGAAGGCCGCCGCGCGGCTGAGCTCGGCCTCGCTCAGTTCGGACACCACCAGCGGGTCACCGGGGAGTTCGGTCCATGGCTGCCGCAGCATCCACAGGTCGAGCCGGCCGTCCGCCGGTGCGGGTGGGCTCATCGCGGCCCGCCGGGGGCTGCTGCGTCGAACGGCTCCTCCCCCTGCGGACCGTCGATCCGCAGCGCGAGGCCGGCGGCCAGTTCGGCCACGCTGTCCTCGCGCAGCACCTGGACGACGGGCACCTCGACGCCCAGGGACAGTTCCAGCAGCCGCTTGAGCTGCAGGCCCATGATGGAGCCGACGCCCTGGGTGTGCATCGGCCGGCGCGGGTCGATGCGGTGCGCGGGCGGCACGTCGAGCACCCGGGTCAGTTCGCGGCAGATGAACTGCTCGATGACGCGGATGCGTTCGTCGACGTCGGCGGCGCGCAACGCGTCCAGGTCGGGTGCCGGGGTGCGCGGCTGGTGCACGGTGGTGGCGGTCATCGTCGGGTTCCCTTTCCGTTTCCGTGGGAGGTGCGTTCTCGGCGCGAGGTGCGGCGCTCGGGTTCGGGGGCGGCGCGGTGCTCGGGGGTGCCGTGCTCGGGGGCGGCCCCGCGCTC
>NZ_BAAHCA010000996.1:1055-1688 GCF_054776295.1 Streptomyces sparsus | reverse complement strand
CGGGCGGGACGCCGACCCCGGAGTTGCCGGCGTCCCGCATGCTGAGGGGGTGAGCGAAGAGCGATTCCGGGCCGCGATGGCCCGACTGGCAGCGGGCGTGGTCCTGGTGACGGCGTTCGACGAGGACGACGGGCCGCGCGGCGAGGACGTGGGCATGACGGCCACCGCCTTCTTGTCCGTCTCGCTGGAGCCGCCGCTGGTGCTGCTCAGCGTGCGCACCGGCTCGCGCATGGACGAGGTGCTGGAGCGGCAGCCGCACTGGGCCGCCTCGGTGCTGGCCGACGGCCAGCGTCAGACGGCCGGCCGGTTCGCCATGAAGGGCCGGCTGAGCGACCGGCTGCTGTTCAAGGAGATCCCGCACGTCCGGGGTGGGATCACCGGGGCCGCGCTCGTCGACGGCGCGCTCGCGCACCTCGAGTGCCGCACCGAGCAGCGGGTGGCGGCCGGGGACCACACCCTGCTGGTGGCCCGGGTGCTCAGCACCGAGCTGCCGTCGGCGGACAGCGGGCCGCTGACCTACTTCCGCGGTCGCTACCACACCCTGCGCTGAGCGGTACCGAGGCCCGCCCCTGCTGCATGCGGGAGCCCCCGACGTGCCGGGAGCCCCCGACGTGCCGGGAGCCCCCGACGTGC
>NZ_BAAHCA010000996.1:0-944 GCF_054776295.1 Streptomyces sparsus | reverse complement strand
GGGTCCCCCCGTGGCGCCGCGCTCGGGGCGGCGTCAGTCGTCCAGTACGACGCTGCGGGTGAGGCAGCGCGGCCGGTCCGGGTCCAGTCCGTGCGCCTCGGCGACGGCCACCGCGAGCCGCTGGGCCCGCACCAACTCCGCGACCGGGTCCAGCCCGCTCGCCACCAGGGCGCCGCCGGTCCGCTCCACGTCCGCCGCCAGTCCGGCCGGCACCGGGCCCAGCACCCAGGCCACCCGCCCGGGCCCGGTCACCGAGATCGGCCCGTGCCGGTACTCCATCGCCGGGTACGCCTCGGTCCAGGCCCCGGCCGCCTCACGCATCTTCAGGCCCGCCTCCAGCGCCAGCCCGTATGCCCAGCCCGTGCCGAGGAACGTCCACTGCTCACCGTCGAGCACCTCCTCCGGCAGCGGCTCGCGCAGGGCGGTACGGCCGTCGGCAGCAGCCTCCTCGACCGTGGCGACGGCCTCCGGCAGCGGCCCGTGGCCGGCGAGGGCGGCGCGCAGCAGCATCAGCGCGGTGGTGGCGAACCGGGTCTGCACCACCGACTCCTCGTCCGCCCAGTCCAGTGCGACCACCTCGTCGGCGGCCGTCACCACCGCCGATCCCGGATCGGCCGTCAGCGCCACCGTCGGCGTCCGGCCGCGCAGGCGCGCCAGCAGGTCCAGCACCTCGGTGGTCGTTCCGGACCGGGTGATGACCACCACCCGGTCGTAGGCCCGCCCGGTGGGGAACTCCGACGCCGCGAAGGCGTCCGTCTCACCCTGCCCGGAGGCCTCCCGCAGGGCGGCATATGACTGCGCCATGAACCAGGAGGTGCCGCATCCCGCGACGGCCACCCGCTCGCCCGGGCGGGGCAGCAGCGGGGCGGAGGCGACGGCCTGCCGGGCCGCGCGCAGCCAGCAGTCGGGTTGGGTGGCGAGTTCCGCGGCGGTCCGGGACGTCG
>NZ_BAAHCA010000995.1:0-1689 GCF_054776295.1 Streptomyces sparsus | reverse complement strand
GCCCGCCGGAGCCGGGTCGGTGGCCGACCTGGAGCTGAAGCCGTCCCTGGAGGCGGTGCTGATGGTCGTGGACGAGCCGGCCACCGAGGAACACCTCGCCCGGGTGGTGCAGCGACCGCGCCGGGCCGTCGCCGACGCCCTGCGGGAGCTGGCCGAGGAGTACACCCGCCAGGGCCGGGGCTTCGAACTGCGTCAGGTCGCCGGCGGCTGGCGGTACTCCACCCGCGCCGAGTACGCCGAGGCCGTCGAGGGCTTCGCGCTCGACGGCCAGCAGGCGCGCCTGACACAGGCCGCGCTGGAGACACTGGCGGTCGTCGCCTACCGCCAGCCGGTCAGCCGTTCCCGGGTCTCCGCGGTGCGCGGAGTGAACTGCGACGGCGTCATGCGCACCCTGCTCCAGCGCGGTCTGGTGGCGGAGGCGGGCGCCGAACCCGAAACAGGTGCGATCCTGTATGTGACGACGCACTACTTCCTGGAACGGATGGGCCTGCGAGGCCTGGACGAGCTGCCGGAGCTGGCGCCCTTCCTACCCGAAGCGGACGCGGTGGAGGGCGAGAGCCGGGAGGGGGTGCCGTCGTTCGACGTAGACGACAGCGGCGACCCCAGACCTAAGACGGAACTTTGATGCGAAGCAGCGGCAGTAACAGCAACCGGAACAACCGGGGCGCGGGCAGCAGCCGCGACAACAAGCAGTCCTCCTCCGGACGTCCCCGTCCCGAGGAGCGGCGCTACACCACCGACGGCAACCGGGGGGCGAAGGGCGGTCCGCGCAAGCGTTCCGCGCCGGCCCGCCCCCGTGAGCTGGACGCCCAGATCGAGGAGCGCAACCGCGCGCGGTACGACACCCCGCGGCCGAAGACCCCCAAGACCTTCGGAGACCAGGACGGCGAGCGGCTGCAGAAGGTGCTCGCCCGGGCCGGCATGGGCTCCCGTCGGGCCTGCGAGGAGCTCATCGAGCGGGCGCGGGTCGAGGTCAACGGCCAGATCGTCGTCGAACAGGGCATGCGGGTGGACCCCGAGAAGGACGAGATCAAGGTCGACGGCCTGACCGTCGCCACCCAGGCGCACCTCTTCTTCGCCCTGAACAAGCCCGCCGGTGTGGTGTCCTCGATGGAGGACCCGGAGGGCCGCCAGTGCCTGGGCGACTACGTGAACAACCGCGAGACGCGGCTGTTCCACGTCGGCCGGCTGGACACCGAGACCGAGGGGCTCATCCTGCTCACCAACCACGGTGAGCTCGCCCACCGCCTCACCCACCCGCGCTACGGCGTGCGCAAGGTCTACCTGGCCGCGATCCAGGGGCCCATCCCTCGGGACCTGGGCAAGCGACTCAAGGACGGCATCAAACTGGAGGACGGCTACGCCAAGGCCGACCACTTCAAGATCGTCGAGAACACCGGCAAGAACTACCTCGTCGAGGTCTCGCTGCACGAGGGCCGCAAGCACATCGTGCGGCGCATGCTCGCCGAGGCGGGCTTCCCCGTGGATCGCCTGGTCCGGACCCGCTTCGGTCCCATCCCGCTGGGCGACCAGAAGTCCGGCTGGCTGCGCCGGATGACCAACACCGAGGTCGGCATGCTGATGAAGGAGGTCGGCCTTTAGGGCCGGCCCTACGGCACCGGCAGCCCGCCGACGGCTCGCGGTACGGGAACGGCGTGAGCACGCCGCCGCCCGGCCCGCGCGGCCACG